>JAYVNW010000154.1:0-3940 GCA_043758225.1 Candidatus Kuenenia sp.
ACCAGCGTCGCAGCAAGGCCGCAGCTGAACACAAAATGCCACGACTCCAGCGGCCAGAGATACTGGATTCAATTGCTGGCGGAAGCAACATTCCGTGCGCGAAAACCCCTAAACCGAGCCGACCCAGCCTCCTGACGCATCGAACACAGATCGGCGACCTAATCGTTTACGGACTTCGAACGGTTTGCGCAACTTTTCTCAACTGATAAATCCCATTGCAGCTGCAAAAGATTAGCCGCTTCTCCTCAGCAGTCCAGCCACGGACTCTCGTCAGAAAAAGATCAATAGCCGTCCTGTCGCCCCGACATTGTTTTAGACACGAACGAGTTGCAAAACTTTGTCCTGCTTCGCTACGAACGGCCAGTCCCACTCTTTTCGGTGCGACACGCGTCCGGTCCTCCTAATGTTGAAGTTTGGTTTGTGCCCATGCGCGCGTCGGTGGCGCACACCAGCGCAATGAACGAACCAGTTGGGACGCTCAGGTCTGGGCGACTGACGCAGCGAAACTCTACTAGACAACCTGGTGATCCTGTTTTTGTCTCACTAAACACAAGCACACTGACTGTCACCGTAAACGCTCAGGAAAGCACCTCTTTCAAGCAAACCGACGCCACGCGTGTTTGCATGCTGAAACTCAATAATGATGATCGCTATCTGTAGTTCCCGCATCTGGGTATCGAGGTTGGCCATCATGAGTTGTGGCACCGAAACACCGCCGATTATCTGAAGGTTAATCATTCGTTTCTCGAACAATTGGCGTACATCGCCGTCAAGCTCGACGCGATCCAGGATGGCGAGCGGAAGGCGCTCGACAACTCGATTCTCGTGTTGTGCTCCAGCATGCTGCACAGCGGACACGACGCCACCAAGCTGGCGGTCGTGTTGCTGGGGGCGAAGGCGGACGGGCAAGTCCTCGACTACCTTGACAAGCCAAATCGCAAGATGTGCAGTCTGTATCTTTCATTGCTGAACAAGTATCGTATCCCCACTCGACAAATTTGGCCACTCGAGTGAACGCCTCGCGGAAGTGAAAATCGATTTCCAGGGTTCACCACGAAACCAAAACCAAAGACTTAAGGAAACTCCAATGCGCCTGTTCCGTTGTTTGATTGCGGTCTGCTGTCTAATTGGAATCGCACCATTCGTCGCGGCTGCGGAGCCAGTGAAGGTGGGCATCCTGGGGATCGACAATTACCAGGCGACCGAATACGTGGCGTTCTTTAATAACCCCAAGGCTGAGGGCGATCTCGCCGGGTTACGGGTGACGGCGGCCTATCCGGTGACAAGTCCGGATTATCCGATGAGTGCGGAGTTCACGGCAAAGTGGCAGGCGCAGATGCTCGCGTTGTACAAGGACGATCCGGACGTCAAGCCGGTTGAGATCGTCAGCTCGATCGATGATCTCCTCTCGAAGTGCGACGCCGTAATGATCTGGAGTCTCGACGGGCGTAAGCACTTGCAGCAGGCGACAGCAGTAATCAATGCCGGCAAGCCATTGTTCATCGGTCGGCCAGCCGCGTCCGAACCGCAGGACGCCGTGGCGATTTACAAGCTGGCCCTGGACGCCAGGGTGCCGTTCTGGAGTTGCTCGCAGCATCGGTATAGCCCTGGATTCATCGGCATGCGGAGTCATCCGGAAGTCGGCAAGGTGCTCGGCTGCGACGTTTATGGCGGATTTACGAAAGAGGCCCCGGACGCCGATAAATTTACTAGTCCGCTGCACAGCATCGAAACGCTTTACACAATTATGGGCCCCGGTGTCGAGAAGTTGTCGTGTGTCTCAACAACCGCGTTCGAAGTTGTTACGGCCACTTACAAGGACGGCCGCGTGGCGACGTATCGGGGCGTGAAAGAAGGGGCCGTGAAGTACAGCGCGACGGTCTTCGGCGACAAAGGCATCTCGACCGCTGGCATTTACGGCCACGGCATCCCGATAAACGGGATCGTGCCGACAGACGATGTCTACATGGGCTACGGTGGGCTGGCTATCGAATTGGCGAAATTCTTCAAGACAAAACAAGTCCCCGTGACCCCGGCCGAGACGCTGGAGATTTTCGCCTTCATGCAGGCGATGGAAGAGAGCCGGGCACAAAATGGCGCTGTGGTGCCGCTGCAAAATCTATGGGACGCAAAGTAGTCGTACGACAGTGAAGTCAAAGCCTATTGGTTGTCCGCCATTTTGTAAGTCATGTGATAGTTCGTGAACAATGAACCTCGACATTCGACGGTTTGCTTGACGGGACGTGAGAATCCCATTTTAACAAAGAACGACAATGCCGTGATGCTGACATAGGCGGAAATGGTGTCGATGCCGGCATCCGCAGCATCGACCAGCAATTGCGAAACCAACGCAGTGGCAACTCCATCAAAGCATCGGCTGAACTTGTCAAATGCAGTCAGCAAACAGCGTACAACATTAGCTCATCGTTGGAATTCCGGCAGCGGGTATCTGAGATCCGGACGCAATTCACGAATGAGTCGGTAGGTAAACTCACATCAGCAAGCACTGAGGCCGTCGATACGCTGCGGGAATTGCTGTCAGCGGAGAACGAGCCGTCAGTTCGTTTGAACGCGTCCAAAGCGATTTTGAACGCCGTGGGGCCGTTGAGTGATCTTGGGGAACTCAGACAGAGAGTCGATCGGATTGAATCCCAGGCTTCACTGAGGATCGCAAAATGAGATCCGGCGACAGGTGCGAACATCGCCAATGTCGTCGAGTATGGTTATTTCACTCTCGACACTTTCGCCCGCACCACGATCATCATTGATGGTTTCGACACGGGCATTCCGGACTTTGTTTACAACGGGAGGTTCGTTACGCAACACTTGGCCGAATGTGCCGCTGCTGCCAAGAACCACGGCAACTACGTCAGTTGCGTCGCCAAGCTGACCAACGCCCTGACGAAAGCCGGGCTGCTGACAGGCGCACAAAAGGGGGTGATTACGAATTTTGCTGCCAAGTCGAGCGTTGGCAAGTAATCGCTCTGCTTGCCAGAGCGAGATCAGCGTCGCTGGCAACAACCTAATGCAGACGCGATCACGTGACGCAGTTTACGAGCCCATGGATTCTCATCCATGGGCTTTGTTTCATTATGGTTCACTTATCGAACGCCGCCGAGTGCCGCTGGCGTCTGCATGGCGGGGTCTGACCAACAGGAATGCCCCGGCGGTTTGGCCGGAAGATGGAGCATGTCTCGCATGAGCGAACCACACCCATCGCCGAAATGAATTCCAACGAACTCGAGTGAATGCCCGAGATCGCTTGATCTGTAAAACACCGACGAGTGTTTCACAAAAACCATCGACACTAAGGACAGTCACTTCCCTGCCTCCCAATCTTCTCCACAGACGATCTCTGAATACTCAGTTTCATCCTTACACTCTGAAGTCCGCCATGGTTTCAACCGCTTGACCATCAGAACTTCTTTACGTCGGAACGTAACCCGATCACCGGCTCGCATTTCAAGCAAGCATTTGTCGGGATGGGCGGGCAACAGGTATTTGCTGTTGCCAAATCTGTCGAGCCATGCAATCAGCAGCCGAATGCCGCCGTCTTCAGTCTCCAGCTCAAATAACATGGCGAGAATTTTGCGAATTGCAGGCATTTTATCTGACAAGCAGTCGCTTGGAAAAAAGAAGGAAACTGCGCTATGCAGCCCAAATCGTTGTGTTACCATTCAGGTGTTGGGTTTTTACCCAACGTTTGAGTCTACCACGCGAATCGGAGACTGTCATGCTTGTTTTGAAACGCCGAATAGGCGAAGAGATCTTTATCAATGATGATTTGAGAATCGTCGTTACGCAGACGAGTGACGGAAGCTGTAGTCTGGCCATTGAAGCACCGGACTCTTATCGAATTCGACGTGGAGAGCTTCCCGCATTCAGCGAAGACATCATTCGCAGAACTGCATCTGCTTTTGCGGTGCAACGATGAGTCCAC
>JAYVNW010000155.1:0-15326 GCA_043758225.1 Candidatus Kuenenia sp.
AACCAAACGGCGCGGGTTGTGTATCAGAAGTTGAAACATCGTAAATAATGCCGCCTATTCGAAAATAAAGCTGAGGCTCCGCGGAGAGTCCTCCTGACCACGTCACTCCGACTTCATATTTCGCCGTTGATCGAGCAAACACTTTGATATTCTGAGCGGTAACACCATTAGCCGTTTGAGCGTAGAAGTTCGCTGAAAGCGTCCCGTTAATGGCTGCGTCGTCAACAAAGATTTTCGTTGGGTTCGAATGGCTGGTCAGGATTTTATAGTCAGCGATACCACCAGGTTTCGGCCATGATAGGTCAGTCACCACAATAGCGCTTCCGGTACCGATCGTTAACTGGCGTGGAATGAATGCCGAATCCTGATCCGTCACCGCCCCACCTGCATCGAAGTCCCCAGCGAACGAGATCGGGACAGGATTAAGATAATTGTTCAGATCAGAAGACGTGAATGGGGCAATCGCTGATTCCGGAGCCGGTGCCAATGACCCCTTCAAAGACGGATTCAGATCAACCCAACCCAGCCCCGTTGCCGTTGGCAGCCAAGCTTGCATCCATGCATGATCAATCTTGACGACTCCTGTTGATACCGTAACAGGGTTGAGCCCGGCTTGTGAGAAATAGTCCATCGGTATTGTCGTCGTTGTCAACCAACTCTGAACCTGAGCGGCGGTTAACGTCATGGTGCCAGTCGCGTACTTGATACCTGTGAACGGTGCGTGCTTCGGCTGAGTTGTGACTGGAACTCCCGTGGAAATCAAAGCTCCGAGTAGATCTGTCTGGTCCCATGCATTACCGGATTTCGTCGATGACGTCGCGGCAGAGCCTTTCTTGATGCCGCGATACCCCTCATACTCGATAGTGTTATGCACCTCATCGAATGCTTCATAAACCATTCGCGTGCGGTAGTTATAGTCTGCGACGATGGGGCCGATTCCGGAGTCCTGAAGTTGAATAGCCCATGGAGTCGTCGAATTCACTTCCCAGATTTTTGGCGTCAGGAAGCCTGATGCCGTGCTGAGTGCCACTATCGTCTTTTTAGCACTATCAAAGCCTACCAGATCAGCGCGGTTATCGCCGTTGATGTCAACCACTGTCGAATTGCCTGGCATCGTTGGAACGGCAGGCCAGGAAACGACACCAGCGGTATCCTGAAACGAATTCTCACGAGAAAACAACACCTGCAGAGTCGCCCCAACCCAGGCAATCAAATCTTCTTTGCCATCCAGATCAATATCCGCTGCGAACGTGGTTGCGCTGACATTTGCAGCAAGCAAATACGACGGTGTAGTCCAGATCTGGGTTTGGAATGAGGTGCCCGTCGAGATGTTGGCAATCCACTTGTTGGTCGAGTTGTCTTTGGCAATGATATCCTTGCGTCCATCACCATTGACGTCGATCGCCGTCTGCCGTGAATAGATATTGTTGCCTACAGAGCCAAAATTGAATCCGGACGACCAAACAGTCTGCTCAAACGAGGTGCCCGTCGATATCACGACGTACCATTGCTGCCGGACAGTGTTGTAAGCTGCAATATCATCGCGGTGGTCGCCGTTAAAATCCGCGACCAGATAATTCTGCCATGCTGCGTTGCCGCCCGTTGATATCGAATTGGTAGAAATTCCGAAGCCCTCGGACCATTGCGAGACGCGACCATTCACGCTTGTTCGGATGAATACCGTATACTCGCCCGCTGCAAGTCCTGTGAGTAGTTGTGACAGAACCGCAGGATTGTTTTCGGCCTGAGTCAGCGTAAAAGCCGAAAACATGCTTGCTGGACTTGTGGCGGTTCCGTTACCAACAATCTGCAGTTCGTACTTTCGCACAGCGCTGGAGTTGGGTGACCGAACAGGGGTCCAGGTCAAATTTCTATTTTGAACATCCCAATTGAGATCCGGTAAGTCTGGATCCAGCAAGCCTGTTACAGGCGTCACGATTTTATCAAATTTACCCAAGGTCGATGATCGCATGACAGACCAGACGCCCGAACCCATATCAGGCTGAACGACATCATCGCGCCCATCGCCGTTAAAATCTCCAACGAGAATCGGTGCTTTCGATTGGTCGGAAACGAAATCCGTAAACCCATTCGTTCCGTTTGAATTCCATGGACTCGAAGCAAGGGCCGTGGAGTTATTAACTAAAACAGTCAATTGTCCATTGGCAGAATCACGCTTGACCAGATCCTGAAGTCCGTCACCGTTGAAGTCGCCTCGAAACGGGCCTGTCACGTTCAATGCGTCGCCTGACTGGACTGCTCCGGCAGCCTGAAGTGTATTGATTCGGCTGCCGTCAAAATAAAACACCGGTCCATTCACCCAGCCCGGCGGTGCGGTCGGCGAAGTTCGCGGTCCAACATCGATCCGATACAAGCCCGGTGCAAGTCCACCACGTAGCGCGTAAGAATTCCTTGTTGCAACGCTGGATGTTACGAAATATTGCTCCCGCAGAACGTCAGTTTGTGGCTGTTCAACTCGAATGACGCGTATATCTGCAAGTCCCGACTGCACGCTGTTCCATTGAACAACTGGTGCCTGCGCATCTTTTGAAAGTCCTATTTGAAGTGTATCAGCGATTGTAACTGACGCTGCAGCTTGTATCGTAAAAGGTATCGCTGCTGACCAACTGCCGAACAACGCTCCTGTGGAGTTTCTTGCTTTATACCAATACACATACGCACCAGGCTCAAGAACAGAAGAATTGTGAAGGTAGCGGTTCTCGACTACGGTCACAACCGGGAAGTATGTTTCTGTCTCCGTACCAGGCGTCGATAGATCCTGCTTTGATACCCATACATCATAAGCTGCCGCACCAGAAATCGCTGGCCACATAAACTGCGGAGCCAGACTTTCGCCGGTTGCTGCATTTTGACCAACGAGAACAGTTCCCGATCCACTGGGCGATGCAACAAATTGCGTTAATGCCGACCATACTCCAATCGCCCCGTCCGGATATACGGGCCTGACCCATGATTTGTAAGTCGCCCCGTCATCGAAACGGTTGTCGAGAGCAAAAGTCGTGTCCTGCCGAAATTCGCGAACAAGCTGTGTCTGCCCCGAAAATCCTCCCGCTAATACTCGATCGACCCATAGATCGTACCGTGCAGCTCCGTTAACTTGCGGCCATGTTAATTGAGAACCGTTTGCTCCCTGAGTAAAATTCGGTGCACTCGCTCTGTAGGTAGAGGCATCAACCGTGAAATTACCGGTTGCCATAGTCTGGTACGATGCAGAGGATGCGTTCAGACTGTCAAAGGCCTTAATCACGACATTGTAAATTCCGGCCGCAAGGAGTGGAGGAGAAAATCTCGTTCCCTTGATTCGCTCGCGAGAAATAGTCGTTCCGGTTGTTGACTGAAGCGTCACTTCGTACGAATCGGCCCAACCAATTGGATTCCACACGATTGGCGTTACGCCGTTGGTTTGTGTTCCAACCGGACTTGCAGTTATCTGCGGCTGATACGTGAGATAGTAGATGGTGAATGGAAACGCGGTACTCCACTGCAGCGGCTGGTCCATCGCATCAAAACCACGGACTCGAGCGCGATAGCTGCCGGGAGAAAGGAATCCACCGCGATATTCTGTCCCTGCGACCGATGCCGTCACTGTTGCGGCACCTGTGATTTCGACGTCATATCGCACTGCTAAGGGTACTGCAATCCATGTAAGTGCGGCACCTTGCCCCATCGTCGTTGCCGTACTGTTCCATGCAGGGACAAGCGAGTCACTGCTCGACACTGAGAAGTCCATCTCCAGTGACCACAATTCTGATGGGCCATTCAGATCACGAACCTTAATGCGGTAGTCGCCTGGATCAAGATTTCCTTCATAAACGCCACCCTGAACGGAACGGGGAGCCAAGTCCGCAATCTGCGGATACGCAGTTGGTGTGGCAGAATTCTTTTTCCCAATCCATACGTAATACGAGTTCACACCTGGTAATACGGTCCACGACAACGCGACCGCCGAACTGACGACCGGAGCATTTGGCATGTTCGCGGCCACCAGCGGTTTACCGGAGACTCGCAGCAACTGAGGCGCAAGTTTTGCGACGGCAAATGGATTCGTGGTCGCCGTAGAAGGAATAGTCCCGCTGTCCCGTGCAGTAATCGAAACGGAATACAAACCTGCGGGCAGGGGTTCTGAGATCGTATACGTTTCCGTCGCGCCCGGTGCTGATACCGCAGGCCACGCTGTTTCCAGCAACACGTTCTCATCACCACCAGAAACGAGACCAGTTCGCGAAATACTGATGTCAAAACTCACCGCCGGACTCGTCGACGGCTGCACCCACTGGACAGTGATCGGGGCCGTTGTGGTTCCAGAAATCACAGTCAATGAAATCGGTTGAGCAACCAGCAACTGCCGCCGCTCTAATGCCTCAACCGGCGTGCTGACATTTGGGGTTTGACGCTGGGTAGACCTGCCTGGTCGACGCTTGCAACCGGGGCTGAGAACTAATGAACGGAGTACGCTAACGAACTCACGAAGAGTACGGGGCATGATGTAAAGCCTGAAACAACGTGCGTGGTCATCTTAATCCTTTGTCATTCGAGTAGAATCCCTTCGCTCTTCGTGGGAAGGAATCTAATGCTGCACTTACTTTTCACAATGAATCCAAACCAGGATTCTTCTAGAATTCATATTAAGTATTGTCTCGTAAGCCATACTTCCCTTGATGTGATAGGGCATATCACCATAGCCAATGAAACGCGTGTACAAATACTAACTATTTTGCGTGCAGTGTGGCAGACGACAGCGTTGCTTGAACTCAAGGGCAGAAGCGTAGAGACTGCTAACTGTCATTTCGGTTCGAGATGAAAGACTGTTAGATCCCGGATTTTGGCTCGTCTTTCCCCATAGCAGGGCAAAATGCCAGCAAATATCAAGAAACTGAGTTCGCGTACCGCTTGCAGGATCGATGCATGACGGTCGCAAATTCTGAACAAAACAACAGTTCTGAACCCGATCGGGATCAGATGATTGAAAAGTTCTACCGTGAACATTCCCGCGAGTTGTGGGCATTGTTTTACGGCATGTGTAGTGATCCGGAACGTGCGTATGACGCGGTACAGGAATCCTTTTTGCGTTTTCAC
Source organism: Candidatus Kuenenia sp. (assembly GCA_043758225.1). GTDB lineage: Bacteria > Planctomycetota > Planctomycetia > Planctomycetales > Planctomycetaceae > SXXK01. Next base: position 5,098 of record JAYVNW010000155.1, read on the forward strand.
GACTATAAAGGGGAACCCGTTCGCGACTTGCGGGCTTGGTTATTGCGTGTTGGCCAAAATTGGCTGCGGGATGTGGCTCGAAAGAAGAGCAATTCCTGTCGCCTTTTACCGGGGCTGGATGATTTTGCCGGCGATAGAAATTCTGCTGAAGACAAGTTGTCACTTGTCGAGCGACAGATACAGGTTCGTACAGCGCTAAATGAACTTAATGACGACGACCGGAAAGTTCTGGTCATGAAATATTCGATGGACTGGTCAGCCGCTCAGATAGCGACTGTGATGGATTGCAGCCCGGCTGCAATCGATATGCGATTGTCGAGGGCAAGACGCCGTCTCGCAGAAATACTTGTGGAACAAGGATTTGACTATGAATGACAATTCTTCCACCAATGAGCCTCAGAACAAGTTACTGTCTGATGACCAAATGGATTCCTTGCTGCGTGACTTCTTTCGCCTGGAAGTTCCGGTTGAGTTGAATCAGCCTCTGCAGTTTCGCTCGACAACGGCGACGACGCTGACTGTGGCCGCTGAACTTGAGGACCAACCAACTCGCCCTCGCTCTGAACGATTTTTTGCGGTGGCGGTGTCAGTTGCTGCAATGGCGATGGCGGTTATGGTTGCGATTTCAGCAGGCACTTCACCGCCGTCGAATGCTGACATTATTGCTAACGGGTTGCTGAATGTCCCCACCAATACTCCAGACAACGAAAAATCGATGCTGGTGTCACCGCAAGGCGATTCAAAGAAATCGAGCAATGCGATTGGAGCCGATGGCGTGACACTCGAAGAAACGGACAGTATTGAGCTGCATCCTCAAAAGTGACGGGATTTTCTTCGTGCCGCTAACTCAAGCCTGGCTCACGCCATCAGCGGAACGCACAATAATCCGATTGCCGGCAAGGCGAATGACTTCGATCGTTGTGCCGTGATCGATGTATGCTCCGTCGCTCACGACGTCCACATATTTGTCGCCAAACATCGCCTTCCCGGTCGGCCGCAGAGATGACGCGGTGATTCCGACCATGCCTACGGTGATTGGGCCAACCGATTCTGGCTGACTCTGCAGTAAAGGATCCAGGAGCACTCCTTCACCATGATTCTGCAAGTACCCCGGAGGCGTGAGAATCAGCCGGTTAATAAAAGGGATCGACGGCAGGAATCGATTCATCGCGACTGCCACAGCAATCACAACCATTAACGCGGCAGCCAGCGATCCGAGGCTATTCATCGATTGCTCAAATCCTTCAGTCGCGGACATGCCCGAAAAAGTATTGCTGGCCAATACCAGGGACGCCACGGTCATCAGAATTCCCGAGACCCCGAACACTCCAAAGCCCGGGACCACAAAGAATTCGACGCCCAGCAGAACCATCCCCAGGAGGAACAACGTCAACTCAAGTCCGCCCGCCGAACCGCCCAAAAAGCGACTCCAGAAAAACAGCGTGAAACTCGTGATCGCACCGATCAGATACATCCCGGCCGGCATATGCAGTTCCAGATAGATGAAGATGATTCCAATCGTCACCAGCAAAAAGCCGCCCCAGCCCGAATTCAAAGCCGTCACAAGGTTATCAACCCAGGTTTTTGCAACAGGACGCAAATCTGTGGTTTCGCTGATACCCAATCGAGTTCGCAGTTGTTCCATGTCGTGACAGGGAGATTCCGCAATGCCAAGATCGTGGGCTCGTTTAGCGTTAAGTACAAGAAGCTCGCCACCGCGAGCTTCCGGAATGGCATCGCCCTTCACCCATTCGTCCGGTTGAGCTGCCAGTTCTTCGTCGTTCATCCATTCGACTCGACCGGACTCTGTTTGCGTCACTTCAAAGACTGGCTTCGTGGAATCGGCCATGGCCTGCAGCAGTGACAAGGATCGATTCTTGCGATTTGCAATCGAAGCAATCACCGTTAGCAATCTCTGCTGGTCGTCCGCATTCAGCTCTTCCACCGGTTGCAGACGGTGACCGTTGTTCAGCCGCATGGCTTTTAGATCAATGTTGCCGATCGTGGCGTCGTCAGCCAGAAAAATTCGATCGCAACTCAGTGCCACCAACGCGCCAGCTTGAGTTGCCTCTCTTCGAATCCAAGCCACAGTCGTTACTTTTGCCGGATCAAGTTCCGCGATCACGGTCGCCACATGCTGAGCTTGCAACTTATCTCCACTGGGTGAATCAATGTCATAAATAATCATATTTATGCCATCGGAGATCGCACGTTGTGTCTCCCGGGCAATGAAATCTGCAAGCTGTTTTCCGATGACATTGTTGATGGCAATCACACGCGCTACGACTTTGGTGTTGTCACCACGTTCTTCGCGCATCGCTTCCAGCGGTAGATTGAGTTCGGCAATCACTTCGTTACGATTGGAGGGCGTTGCTGCGACAAGAAAACCTGACTTCGCGGCTTCGCTGCCCCGGAATATTCCCGGCTGGCCAGGATCTTTTATAGTATCGGTTTGTAGTATCACGAGGTTTTGATTCTGCAGTTCCCGCAATTCCGATGCTGTAAGAAACTGTTGCCGATTGTTCCCATTTGGGTCTTCCAGCGTCACTCGCATCACCGAGTTAGCCGGATCCATCATGGCCTTCGCGATAGCTCGCGACATGCGCAGATTTCTTCCGCGATCAACGATGTCCAGCACAAAATTCTGCTCCACATTGGACAACGCTTTACCTCGGCCGATGTCTCCCAATCCAGCGGTCGGCGTCATGTAGATTTCGTGACATGCCAGTGCCAGAATCGCATGATTGCCATCAAGCGTCTTTGGTATCCAGGCGATCGTTCGCACGTTGCTGAGTTCCGGGGAAACCAATACTTTGGCCAGGTCATGCACTTGCCCCTGACGACTCGATCCGGGAGAAATCTCCAGCACGAGAATTGCCTGTCGCTTCTCACGGACAGCTTTGATCTGCAATTCCTTCGTGAGGCTGGTGACGCGACTGATCAACTCGTCGTCCACTTTGCCATCGACAGTTAAAAATTGACCAAATGGTTGGCGTACGGCTTCGGAACCAGGGACGTCAGTACCGGAAACAGCATTATTTTCTCCTGCATGAGTGTCTCCCGGTTGTGCAAAGAGCTGCGTCGGCGTTATGAAAAAGATGCCTGCCAGCAGTGAAGCAGTTGCAGTGACGCAGCGCATGAGAACAATCCTGATTTTCAAACATCAATTACTGTGGAACGTTGAACCGTATTTACGACTTTAGATGGCGTTGAAATTTTGTGGTTTTACTGGCGACATGTCACCACGCCACCAGAATTATAGCATTGCTGTTCGGCAGAAACCAAAGTAAGGTGTGATTCGCCAAGAACGTGCAATCCCTGGACCCAGATTGTCAAATTCGACCGCCTGACGCATTTTTTGCAAATTCTGCACAGATAGCCGGAACGATGCATCTTTCCAGATGAAGTGGCAGTCGTCCGTTTTTGCCAGTTTCTCCCGCAGGTTGTTGAAAGAGATTGCCAGAACTTGAATCCAGACGTAGAAATTTGGATGGCATCTGGCAACAATTGAGCGACCACGCTCGTTTCGGGAATTTCCCCGATCCCAGAGGCGTCAATCAACAACGAGCTCTCTGGAAAGTTTCATTCGAACCTCAAGTCTGTCCCTTAAAATCCAACCGCCATTGAGCATCGACACTGATTGACTCTGATCGCAAACCGGCAAACCCATGATAGGTCGTAAATTTTCAAACATCTGCAGTCTGCTAAGTTTGCTGGCGGTATTTCTGGTTTCGCTGCCACAGGCGGCGGCTGGGTCTGACGACGAACTGCTGTTCGCGATATCAGTGCGCAACACGATGCTGGAACGACGGTTTGTTCGAACTCGAACTGAGGAAGAGCCTGTTGTGACGAACATCCTGAACAGCGATGTTCAGGGCCAGCAATCAACGACCACCGAAACACGCATTCGAATCCTGCCCGATGCAACGCGGCTGCGATTTGATTTGGTCAGCACTGGTTGTGTGAGCAGTCATACGACGGGATTCAATCGGCAGGCTACAATTGACAGCACCGGTCAGCATCAATTCGAAATCACAAAACCGTTCTGGTTTGATGGATCGCGTTTTTTAACACAACCGGGACACGGCACTATCCGTGCATCACAGGTGCCGCAACGAGTCGTCAGTGCCGTGGGAGCCAACATGCCTTTGCTTCGTCCATTGTCGGACAGGATGGCATGGGAGCAAGTAAATCGACGTCAGGCAGAAATCAATCAAGCTGTGGCAAAAGATGTTTCAGGCACAGTGCTGCCCAAAGTCGATCGCATCGTAGACAACGAATTCGCGCAGCTGGGTCAGCAACTGACTCAGATTCAATCGCAGGTTGAATCGTATCTCTCCCCGATGGCATTCAGCTGGACAGCTCGATCGACGGACACTTCGTTGTCAGTTGCTGCAGTTCCCCAGGTGTCTGATTTGCGAGCAACGGCATCCACGATTTCTGCGACCAGGTTTTCACCTCTGGCGGCCGACGAAGAGATCAGTGTTTCAATTTCAGAGTCTGTTATAACCGCATTGCTGGAACGCTTCGTACCAGCAGGACTGATATTGTCGGACACTCAAATCGAATCCACATCGGACTTCTGGAATCAGGCCAGCGAAGATAAATGGTCTCTGGTCTCGCTTTCGCAGCTGTATTCGCAAATTCAACGCAATTCATCTGCGGAACCAAAGATATTTTCAATTCGACTGGCAAAGATACAGCCGCTTACTGTTCGATTTGATCGCGGCTTTGTCTGTATCGACGCGTCATTTCAGATTATTCCAAAGGTCGGAACACCAAGCGTATGGATGAAGATTACGTGGCGGCTGCGAGGTAAAGGAATTTCGAACGATCAATGGGCTGTGACGCTGCAACATGTGGACGTCAGCGATCCTGGAGAATCAATCCCGGTTGGCAGCATCCAGCCATCACAATTGCGAGTCGCGCGACAGGAACTACGGATACCTGTGGATTCAACATTCGCTTCGGACGACGATTCGAATGGCGTTACACCAGAGACTGCGGAGAACGAGAGCCCGCAACACAACGCGGTGGAATCCGGGACTGTGTGGATGACGATCGTGAAGAATGCCACGGAGTCGATTCTGAAACAATCGCCTCCCGTGATTCTGCCAAAAGAATTCGATGCGCCGAACGCGATTGCTGGATCCGCAAAACTTCGCATGGTGCGAATCGAATCCGTGAATGGCGTTTTACGGGCGGCATTTCGAACAATCGATCCTCCAGTTGTCCCGTAACTCCCTGTGCATGAGTTTTTCGTGACATCTGTATATTCGCACTTCTTGATTCGTATTCTACTCCGCATTTGCGTATTCATGATGAACGGGTGAGTCGCTGGCATCGGTCGAGTTCAATATTTACGTCTTTTTTCGTCGGAAACAACTGTCGTGTGCGGAATTGCAGGTGCCCTTTGGTGGAAACCGTCCAAGGCAATCGCTCCGCCGACATTGCAGCGGATGACCGACAGCATTCGCCATCGTGGCCCTGATGCGGATGGACACTATTACTGGCCAAATGCTGCCACCTTGAACGTCAGAGGTCGCCCGAATGCTGCCAGAAATCAGTTAGTCAGCGGCGTAGCACTGGGACACCGACGATTAAGCATCATCGATGTCGCTGGCAGCGCGCAGCCGCTGGGGAACGAAGACAACAGCATCCAGATAGTCTTCAATGGTGAAATCTACAACTACGCCGACCTGCGTGTTCAGCTGATCAACGGCGGTCACAAGTTTCGCACCGAGGGCGACACGGAAGTCATTGTTCATCTGTATGAACAATATGGTCTGGACTTCGTCAAACATCTGCGCGGTATGTTTGCATTGGCGATCTGGGATTCAAATCGGCAACGGTTGGTGATCGCGCGCGATCGAGTTGGCAAGAAACCATGTTATTACCGCATGGAAGACGGTCGACTGTCGTTTGCAAGTGAACTCAAGGCACTGCTCCAGATTCCTGATGTTCCGCGGATGCTCAATCGACAAGCCGTGCTGCAGTTTCTGACGCTGCAATATGTACCACATCCGTACTGCATTCTGGAAGGATTTCACAAACTACCGCCCGCGACCGTCGCAGTCCTGGAGAATGGCAACTTTTCAATGCAGAGCTATTGGTCCGCGCCATACGATCAGCCAGATCTCAGTCGCACTACCGTTGATGACTGGCGCGAAGAACTGGACGCCACACTATCCGAAGCCGTTCGTCTGCGACTTCGCAGCGATGTGCCTCTCGGAGCATTCTTATCGGGCGGTATTGATTCAACAGTGATCTGCGGCCTGATGCAGACTCAGCTGGATCGCCCCGTGCAGACATTTTCCATCGGCTTCCCTGTGGCCGCATTCGACGAACGTTTGTACGCGCGGCAGGCGTCGCAACATCTCGGTACGGAGCATCACGAAGCTGTCGTTACGCCGGATGCGTTATCGACATTGCCAAAGCTGATTTGGCATTACGATGAACCATTTGGCGACAGCTCCGCCATCCCCACAATGTATCTGTCTCAAATGACGCGCGAACATGTAAAAGTGGCGTTAACCGGGGATGCCGGCGATGAATTGTTCTGCGGCTACGAACGCTATCGAGCCGTCAAAGTCACCGGCATGACGGATGTACTGCCTCGCTGGCTGCGTCGTTTGGCATCGTCGGTGATTTCGCGACTTCCAGCGTCTGCCGAACATCGTTCCTTTCGCCGTCGTTTCAAACGCCTGATGGAATCGCTCGCACAGGATCCGGAACAGCGTTATCTGAACTTTATCACCATTTTCAATTCTTCCAGACTGGAATGGCTGGTGACGCCCGAACTGTGGGCTCTGGCAATGAATGACGATCCCGCGGCATGTATTTTTGACGCTTACAAACGTTATCCCACACGTGACTTTGTGACTCGCACTACAGCCACGGATTTGCAGACGTATCTGCCATGCGACATCCTTACGAAAGTGGATATCGCCAGCATGGCGGCTTCACTGGAATGCCGTTGCCCCATGCTGGATCATCATGTGATCGAGCTTGCGGCACGCATGCCGATCGAAGTGAAGCAGACCTTAAAACAGTCCAAGAAAGTGCTGAGCGAAACCTTCAGCAGGTTAATTCCGAGAGACATTCGGACTCGCAAAAAAATGGGCTTTGGAGTTCCGATCGATCATTGGTTTCGCGACGAGCTGAAACCGTTGTTGCATGACGTGCTGCTTTCCCCGCGATGCCTGCAGCGCGGACTGCTGAATGAATCCGCCGTCCGACAATTGATTGAAGAACATACATCCAGTCGCTTTGATCATGCGTATCGCTTATGGAACTTGCTGTGTCTGGAACTCTGGCAACGCATGTATCTGGATGAGCCGCCTCCGGTCATTGCTCCGACGGCGCTGGCTTGATATGGATTTACCATCGAGTATCTCAGGACGGAAATGAAGTCCCGTCCTCTGTTCAGCATGGAGCCTATTCGGAATTTGCCATTGAACGAGCGTACCAGGCAGTCAGCCACATCTGTGGCACGCCAATGTGCCGCACGAAAACTCGCCCAAGATACGGAAACGAGTTTTCAAAACGGAAGCCCGCTTTTGTCGCAACAAAAGTCACCGTCACGTCCGCACGAACGGCCACGCCACATGGTTCGCCTGTATCCGAGTCTAGTCCCGAAGGCACATCAATCGAAAGCACCCGCGCGGCGGACAGATTGACGGCTTCTACAATTTCAAAATAAGGGCTCCGCAACGTCCCGCGAATGCCGGTCCCCAGCAGCGCGTCAACGAACCAATCCTCGGCTGTCAATTGTAGAACCGCTACTTGCAACGATTCTGCATCAGCTTGTGCAACTGAAATCCGACAGCGATTTAAAAAATCCAGGTTGGATGCAGCATCCGCCGTCAGAGGCTTCCCCGCGTGAATCATGTAAATTTCGCATTCAATGCCGTCGGCCGCGAGTAGTCTCGCCACCGCCAGGCCATCGCCGCCGTTATTGCCAGGGCCGCAGGCAATCAAAATCCTGCCGTTTGGCTTCTGCGATTGCAGAACATCGCAAACACCACGAGCAGCATTTTCCATGAGCAGCAGGCCGGGTAGACCCAGTTCCTGCACCGCTGCAGCGTCAATTTGTCGAATCAGGCTGCTCTTGAGATATTCCACGCGGAATTCCTAAGGTTAGACTACTGAAATTCACGGAACGACAACGCCCCGGTGTGTTTGAGTGTTTTAGTGCATCCGCATAGACTCTGCACCTGTTCCAATTTTCTGCACGGATTTGTTTACGGGTAATCCTGAGTGATTGACAGTTACAACGATCGCTGGGCACTGATCACAGGCGCTTCCTCCGGGATTGGTGCGGAGTTTGCCAGGCAGCTTGCTGGCCGAGGAATGCACTTGATCCTCGCAGCTCGGCGAAAAGACATGATGACGGAACTCGCGACCGAACTAAATACGCGACACGGTACGCGTTGCCATATCGTTGCCATCGATCTGGCCGATCCGGAAGCCAGTCGTCGTCTTTTTGAAGAACTTCGTCGGCTGCAGGTCGATGTGGAACTGCTGGTCAACAACGCAGGCATCGGTCTGATCGGACAAATTCAATCGACTTCTCCTGAAGACGTCCGCAGATTGCTGAATGTGAATCTGATGACTTTAGCTGATCTGACCTATCGCGTTCTGCCGGGCATGATGAGTCGCGGACACGGAGCGATTATCAACATGTCCTCGCAGGCGGCCTTTCAACCTGTCGCCTTCATGGCGGCGTATGCAGCCAGCAAGTCATTCATTCTGCATTTCAGCGAAGCGTTGTGGGCAGAAGTTCGCAGTCGCGGTGTCACGGTGACGGCTGTCTGCCCCGGCGTCACGCGGACAGACTTCTTTGACAAGGCTGGAGCCCACGGCTGGCTGGAAAAACATACGTCCGTCACGCCGGCAAAAGTCGTCCGATCCGCACTGCGAGCGATGGAAAAACGGCGCCAATACACTGTGACCGGCTGGAAGAATTATCTGCTGACGTTGCTGGTTCGGTTTATGACTCGACGCACCGCTGTGAACGAATCGAAACGATACTTCCGACCCAAAAAAATTCTCGTGGAAAACGATGCAGCACAAAAGCTGACTGGCACTCATCGGGATGCAGAATAATCTGATCACCAAATGTTTCAGTTCTTCATGCACCCGTGGCTGTTGATCAGCCTGGCAGGAATCGGTCTGCCAATTGTCGCTCACCTGCTCAGCCGCCGTCGCTATGACGTCGTCGAGTGGGCGGCGATGCAGTTTCTGAATCCGTCGAAGAAGACGCGTCGAAGAGTCAAATTGGAAGAGCTGCTGCTGTTATTGCTCCGTATCGGACTGATTTCACTCATCGCACTTTCCGTTACGCGACCATGGTTGCCCGGTGGCTGGTTCAGCGGTTATTACTCGGCAGGCTCACGCACCGTCGTCATTGTCATCGACGGCTCGAATTCCATGTCGCGCACCGACGGCGTGAATTCGATGCACCAGAACGCGAAGCGGCGAGCCAGTGAATTTCTTCGCACACTGGGAGCAGACGACCATGTTGCATTGATTGATGCTCGCGATCAGCCAGGAACAGTGATTGAATCGCCCTTGCGTGACATGAAGATGGTAGAACAGGAAATCCGTAAACTTCCACCGCCCGGAGGTGCTTGCGGAATGCTCGCAGCCCTCGAAAAATCGATTGCGATTCTGGGCCGTTCCAGTTCGTCCGCGCGCGAGGTTATTGTCTTCACCGACCGGCAAAGTAAAAGCTGGAAGTCCAACAACGAAGCAGAATGGACGCGATTTGATGATCTCATCAAGTTCCCGTCCGTGCGGCCTCACGTCTGGTCAGTCGATGTCGCACCTCATCTCGCCCCAGTCGTCCGTAATGTTTCAGTGGGGCGAATTGAACTGTCACGTGAAATGACGGTACCCGATTTTCCCGTGCGATTAAAGGTTGCTATTCACAATGAATCAGACATCGAGGCTCAGATTCCGCTGCGACTGCTGCTGGATGGTCAGCCACTTGCTGGTAAATTGCAGAGCCCGACAGTGCCGGCGCACGGTGAATCCGTCGTGGAATTCGATCACGCATTGCGGGCGGACGGCACTCATATCCTGAGCATTGAAGCAGACATGTCCGATGATGCAATTGCAGTCGACGACATCAGTCACGCCGCCATCCACGTTGCCAAATCTCTCGAGGTATTGTTGGTCAACGGAACTCCGTCAGCACAGCTATCAGGCCGCGAGAGTTTCTTTGC
>JAYVNW010000156.1:0-3985 GCA_043758225.1 Candidatus Kuenenia sp.
GCGAAGTTTGTGTGACACGTGAAGCACTTACGGTCTTTCTGCCATGTGAGCGCGGCGGAATCCAGAAAGTGAGCGGCCTTTGCAAGTGACGCTTCTTTGGCAATCGGTTCGTCGGCTTTATTGGCCGATGGTGCTGCGACGTTCTCCAGTGTGACGTCATCAGCCAATACAGCACTCACGTTACAGATCAGCAACACTATGCCGAGAAAACTTGCGTTCAATAATACGGTTTGCATTAGTTTAGATCCTCTGGTGACGGTAGTCAGCTGGCCGGACGAAGCGCAGTGCTGTTCCGGCGTTTGTCGAATTGCCGGAACAGCGCTGCGCTTGGTCAGGCCTACATCAAAAACAACCTACATCCATTCCTTAATAGGATGCCCTTCGATAAGTCGCACTGGGCGACCATCAGGTGCTTGAGCGATCAGGTCGCCCGGGATGCCAAGCTTTTCGTAGATCGTGACGGCGATATCGGCCGTGAGGTATTCATCGCGAATCGGGCGTCCACCTTCTTCGTCTGTCGCTCCCAGCACCGAGCCGCCTGGAATACCAGCACCGGCCATGATAGCAAACCCGGCACTCGCCCAGTGGTCACGGCCGCTGGCCGAGTTGATGACCGGCGTTCGTCCGAAGTCCGTCAGCCAGACGACCAGCGTGGTGTCCAGCAAGCCGCGAGTTTCCAGATCTTCCAGCAATGCGGGCAGTCCCTGATCGATCGGCGGAATACGATTGTTCTTCAGTGACTTGAAGTTGTCCTGATGCGTGTCCCAGCCACCATCAGTGACGGTGACAAATCGCACGCCGCTTTCGATCATGCGCCGAGCCAGCAGGCAGCTCTGTCCGAATTTGTGTCGCCCGTATTTGTTGCGGAGCTCCTCAGATTCCTCGTCAATCTGAAACGCAGATTTCGTTTCCGGTGCGGTGATCATATTGAAGGCGGCTTTGTAGTTTTCATCCAATGCGTCAAAGGCTTCGGCCTGAACGTCCGCTTGCCGCTGAAGTTTGTCGAGCGATGCCAGCATGCGTTTGCGACGGTCAACTCGATTGGACGTCACGCCGTCCGGAAAGCTGATGTCGCGAACGTTGAAACCCTTGGCGTTGGGATCCGCCAGGATCTCAAATGGATTGTGTTCCAATCCCAGGATGCCCGCTGATCCACCGCCGAAGCGGCGATCGATTGAAGTCCCGAGCTGCACAAACGCTGGTAGCGCAGATTTGAAACCTTTGTACCAACTGACGACCGAGCCGTAAGTCGGATAATGCAGCGAAGGATTCATCTTTCGACCGGACATAGCAAACTGATCGGCGACGCCGTGACTTCCGTTTTCCGGATTCCAGCTTCGCAGCAGAGCGTAACGATTCAGCGATCGAGCCATGTTGGGCAGGATGTCGGTGAATTGCACGCCTGGCACGGCAGTGCTGATGACGCCGAATTCTCCTTTGACGCTGACCGGTGCGTTTGGCTTTGGATCGAACGTGTCGTGGTGACTCGTTCCGCCCTGAGTCCAGATCAGGATGCAGTTCATGTCTGTCTTTGAAGATGTTGACGACACTGTGCTTTCAGTCGCTGCGGCGTGCTTAGCGGCCAGCAACGTGGGCAGACTTAATCCAAGTCCCGTGAGACTGCCGATTTGCAGCAGCCCGCGGCGAGTGACTCGTTCACAATCATGGAGATTGCGTGGGGCAAAACCGAACATGGCTTTGTGTCCTCAGCTAATGAATGGAGAAGGCGGGATGTTATGGCGGGGGTGAATATAGTTGCAGCCCGGACGAATCGCAGCGCCGTTTTGGCGATCATCTGATTGCTGCCGGAGCAGCGCTGCGCTTGGTTCGACCGACCAATGTCAAACAAAGCATACCTCAGGAAAACCTGTCAGTACCAGCGTATAAGTGGTTCACTCGCAGAATTCTGGTCAACCCTGTAGCGATTGTCGGAACCCACGGATGATTGCCGTTTCTCCCAGATCGAACCGTCGATCCAGAAAAGAATCAATCATTTTTGCTGTGAGTCCCCCCAACGCGCGGCTGGTTTCAATTGGGACGTATTTGCCATCGGAGAGTGTAAACATCTGCAATCGCTCGCCGTCATGACGCCAGACTTCCGGAACTCCCATTGCAGCAAACAGCTTGAGTTTCTGAATCGCAGATGATGTGATTTCGACTTCAATTACAAGATCCGGAGGCGGATCGATTGGCAGATAAAATTGTATTCTGGAATCGGCAGAATGGCTACATCCGATTGCGCGAAAACAAGCTGTACGACGAGGTCATTCGAATACTCTGAATCGAGCGGTCAGGTCTATCGTTGGTGGAAAAGATGCCACAAAAGCAGGACTTCAAGGTTGGCAAAGTGGGTTGCGAGAGCCCATAATTGAAGTCCCGCCGTTTCATCCCGCCTTCGGAGTATCCTCCGTGACGCTACAACATTCCTGGTCGCTGGTTCGTTTCCCGAGTTTATTTCGCGATTCGCTTCGCCTCCACATGGTGATAATTACAATTGCAACTCTTTTCGCAGTTGCAGGTTCTGCGTCTGCATACGAGAGCAAACTGATCGTCACTCCAGCCTCTGTCACTCTTGCTGGAAACTTCAGCGAAGCGCAGTTGCTGGTTGCGATTTCGTCGGTGGAGGGTCTTGTCGATAAGCGATCGGTGGATCTCACGACCGTTGCGAAGTATGCATCGTCGGATGAAAAAATCGTGACGATTTCCGCATCCGGTCGGTTGCTGGCTGTCGCCAACGGGACGGCGACCGTCACAGTCATGGATGGCGATCAATCACAATCGGTCGCAGTGATTGTCAGTGGCATCGAAGAACAACCGAAGATTAGCTTTGACAGTCATATTCGTCCGATCATCAGTCGACTCGGCTGCAACGCAGGTGCGTGTCATGCGAGTCAGTTCGGCAAGGGCGGCTTCGTGCTGTCAGTCGTTGGATTTGATGCCGACATGGACTACAACGCGATGGTGCGTGATCGGCAGCAGCGGCGAGTCACGCTCGTTCAGCCGGAAGAGAGTCTGCTGCTGAAAAAACCGACGCTGGCTGTCGCTCATGGCGGTGGCAAGAAACTGGATGTCGGTTCAACGTCGTACAACACGTTGCTCGCGTGGCTGAAATCCGGAGCGCCTGGACCAAAGGCGGATGCACCGGCGGTAAAGAAGATTTCTGTTCAGCCGAAGGAACGAATTGCCGCGCCCAAGGCCACTCAACAGCTGCGTGTGATAGCGGAATTCAGCGACGGCTCAACACGCGATGTCACAGGCTGGGCCAAGTTTGATTCCACTGATGATGCCGTGTTGTCCGTCACAGCGAATGGGCTTGTCACCGTGGAAGGTCGCGGGCAGGCTCCGATCATGGTACGGTTTGAAGGACAAGCGGACATCGCGATATTTGTTTCGCCGTTTGGTCCCGAGCCGGACTTGAAAGATTGGCAGAACAATAACTTTGTTGATGAATTCGCTGCCACAAAGTTTCGGGAACTCGGTATTTCGCCAACGGGGCTGTGTGATGATTCGACATTCGTTCGTCGCGCGTTTCTGGATGCTGTCGGGACTCTGCCAACATCCGAACAGGTTCGCACGTTCGTTGCTGATCAAAATCCGCAGAAGCGGCAGATGCTGATCGATTCGCTGCTTGGGTTGACCGGCAATCCGGAACTCGATCGTTACAACGATCAATACGCAGCACTGTGGACTTTGAAGTGGTCAGACCTGCTGCGAAACACAAGCAGCGGCGATGCTTCCGACGAGCAACGCATGTGGGCGATGCACAACTGGATTCGCGATTCGTTCCGTGTCAACAAACCATTTGATCAGTTCGTGCGCGAGCTGATTACGGCGAAGGGGTCGATCTTTTCAAATGGTCCGGCAAGCTATTACAAGATCAATGACAACTCCGCAGACCTCGCTGAAGCCACGGCGCAGTTGTTTCTGGGCGCTCGTTTGCAGTGTGCGAAGTGTCATCATCATCCGTTCGAAAAATACAGTCAGG
>JAYVNW010000157.1:0-2859 GCA_043758225.1 Candidatus Kuenenia sp.
TGAAACGTTACAAAACCGCGGGCTTGGCTGATGACTGCTGAATCGACTCCAGTACGAATCATCGTAGAACTACCATCGCAGGTCGATTTCGTGGTAGCAGGATAGTTCAGATCCCACCAATTGCATATCGAATGCAGATCCGATTGATTGCTCAACAGCAAGGAGCGTAAAAAATGCAGCATACTTTATCCAGCATGCTGCATCGGCAGAGTGTCGTTGTACCAACAATCAAGCCACCTAATGATGGTGGTGATGATGATGACCGTAACCACCACCGTAGCTGCCAAACCCTTGATTGTAACCACCACCGTAACCACCACCGTAACCACCGAAGTAATTGCCGCCGTAATTGCCGCCGCCATAGATTGGTGTCGAGTAAACCTGAACGCTGCGATAGGCCGGATAACCGCCGCCATAGTAACCACCGCTGCCATTTCCGCCACCATAACCGAACCCGTACCCACCATAAGAGGGTTGACTATAACCTCCGCTGTAAGCCCCACCAAAGTTGCTGTATCCATTGCCGTAGTTCAGCGAAATTCCAAACCCTGAACCGCCCGAATGGCACTGAGCCATTGAATATGATGAACTGACCACAAGCACACAACTCAGCGTTGCCACACACACCAGTAGTTTTTTCATGATCCATTCTCCCCGTATTGGAACGAGTTGGGAAATAGAAGCCCGGTGGTTCTGTCGTATCACCGTGATACAACGTCGCTGAAACTGGAAACCAAACCGAGTTGCTCCATGGCTGGCAATCACTTTCAACTACTGAACTTCCCGGGCTATTCACATTTATTTGAAACCCGATTCCGTCCGGGACAAATCTGAAACTCGATCTTCGAGAAACGCGAACTGGATGCCAAAACTTTAGGACCGCAACCACATAGCGTCTTGGGTCAGATCAAAATCTTGTAAAGCCAATCCATCAAATACTTTAGGGGAATTCTTGCTCACTAATATTGAGCAACCGCGAACCAGTCCACGGTTGAAAATGACATCAACATGATAAAATACACCATCAATACGATCTCACCGGCGGTCAATGTCCTGCTGAGTTTTTGCCGCTGCTTGTCAATAATTCGCCACACAGAACTACAAATGAATTGGTGACCACGGCCCGACAATTGTCAGCAGATGTTGCAAAAATGAAACACAAACCGTTTTTTTGACGCGGCGCATTTGTAGAATCCTGAAATGAACGCCACCGATAATTTCTTCTCTCTTGCCGTTCCAATCGGCCGATTCATGGGGACTCGCTTAAAGCTAAGTGCCCTCATGCTGATCGCCGTGCTCGCAGTGATTTGGCGCGTCCAGTCATTCACAACATCGATCATGTTTTCTGCGGCCCTGTTTCTAAGCGTTTGCCTGCACGAGTTGTCACACGTGTGGATGTCACATCGTGCAAAGTTGCCGTGCCCTGAACGAATTCTTTGGCCATTTGGTGGCTTTTACAGCCGAGCACCTCACATCTCTAAACCTCTCGTGACTCTCGCTGGTCCATCCGCATGTCTGGTGCTGGCGATTGTGTGCGGTGCACAACTTCAGAGTCGCGAAGAGATTTTGGCATTGATCAATCCGGCCACCTGCTGGCAAGGTTTGCGTTCAGACAACATGCTGACTCTCCTGCTGCGAATTGGCTTCTTTGTCAACTTTTTGATTGTCGCCGCGAATCTGATTCCAGTCCGGCCAATGGCGATGGGATATGCCTTGCAGAACTATTTGTCACGAAGGTACTCCAACATTGAATCACGCGACCTGCTGCTGCGATCCGGTTTGGTAATCAGCATCTTTGGTCTACTATCTGGCTTCGTGTTTGACTTAAGCGGATTGGCAGCCTTGTCGGCCTCGCTCCTGTTAATTCACGTTCAGGAAGCCGTGCGGTGGTTTCAACCGAGCGACTCTTCACGCCGTTTTGGCAACGATGATGACGTAGAGGATTTTGCCGCACCTGAACGCTACGAAAGCGACGGCTTCAACGATGGCGATAGCGAAGATTCTGGCAACGTAATTGATCGCTGGAAGGACCGGCGTGAATCCGAACGCAACCTGCGCGAACGTGAACTTGAGCAACGTGAACACCACGAATTGGATCGCGTGTTGGAAAAGCTGCACATACAGGGACGAGACGCCTTGTCAGTCGCCGAACTTCACCTGCTAAATCGAGTCAGTGCAAGACTCCGACAGAAAAATCACTAACGACTTACTAGCCACGCGGCCGGATTGGAAACTGCAATCAGCCACGTCGTGAATCTACGATCCGTCGCAACAACGCAGGGGTGACCTGCTGCAGGTCGTCCATCACCCGTTCGTGGGCGCGATAGAGTTGATCCCATGTGTGGCCTCGCGATACGATTCCAAGGCATTTCGAACCCGCAGCGAGAGCGGCTTCAATTCCAGCGGGAGCATCTTCCAATACAATGCAACGAGACGGATCAATCCCTAATCCCTGGGCACCTTTCAGGCAGACATCCGGATGAGGTTTACCGCGAACCACGTCGGCCCCCGTGATTGCGGTTCGAATCATATTCTCTGCCCCCAGTTGTTTGATCGCCACCGCGACATTTTTGGGCGGACCACTGGACCCAATGGCCATTGGAATTCCCTGCTCGTGCAACGCCTTGATCAGTTCTCTGGCTCCCAGCATGTGCGGAAAATCGGCGGCGATCAATTCGCGATAGAGCACCTCTTTTTCCTCATCAAACGCCTTGATTTCTTCGTCGCCTGGAGGATTTGGCCAGGTATCCCGAATGACTTCGCGACTGGTACGGCCAAATCCCGCAGCAAACTGAGCCTCTGTACATTCACGACCGTGACGCTCACAACAAATCTGCCATGTCTTCAGATGCGCCGCAT
>JAYVNW010000158.1:0-4371 GCA_043758225.1 Candidatus Kuenenia sp.
ATGCTGTTCGCCGCTCCGTCGCTCACCTGGAACGAAATCAATCGCAACCCGGACGACGTTGCACTCGTCGCAAACGTGATGCTGCGCAGAGCCGACTGATACTGAGCCAGCGTCGCACTGCCAGTCAACGTCAGCGCAGCCGTACCGGAGTTCCAGGCGGCGGTGATACCGCTCTGATTGGTAAATGTCAGCACATCCTGACCGCTCGCATATCCACTGCTGACAGTCACTGTCGCCCCGGTCAAATTGGCACTATCGACGTCGATGATGGTCAGCGTCGTGTCGATCGCCGTTGCCGAAGATCCAATCGGAAACGACAGTGCCGAGCCACTATTGGTGACCACCGGCGCATCGTTGACAGCGGTGCCGGTCATCGTCTTTGTGCCGGTGACGCTTAGACTTCCGTCACTCACGCTGGTCGCGAACGTGCAATTGCTATTAAAGTTGAGTGTCGGGGTAAAAGTTAAAGCGGCCAGCAACGTATTGACGTCGGAAATCGCACCGCTGGCAGACCAGACTCCGGTTCCGGCATTGTACGTCGACGTGACGGCTCCTGATGTTCCCGTAGTGAGACTGCCAGCCGCAATGTCAGACAACGTCAGCGTTGCCGTGACGGTTGCGCTGTCGACGTCGCTCACGACAATGTCGGTCAGATCCAGAGCCGTGTCTTCCGTGTAAAGTTCAGCCGCGCTGAGGTTAGTCGCCGTCGGAGCGTCATTGACATTCGTGACCGTAACGGCGATGGCTTGGGTATCGGTAAGGGCTCCATCAGAAACCAGGACGATTACGTCATAGACGTTGTTCGCTCCGATGTCACTCGGAGATTCGAAATCCGGGGCTGATACGAATGTGAGCACGCCGGTGGATGAGTTGATTATGAATTTCGCAGAATCGACGCCGCCGGAGATCGAATAGGTCAAAGTTTGCGGCGGCGCACCTGGATCGGTTGCGATCACCGTCGTGACGGCCGTTTGATTCTCGGCCGCATTGATCGAAGCTGTTGCCCCACCGCCGTCGCTTGTGATGACAGGAGCCCCCTCTTCCGATGCCAAAGTTACATAAGTTGCAGGAGCATTCTGATTCAGGTACTGCGCCTGAATCCACGCGGCAGATCGAATGTTCGACGCGACTCGAATTTCATCCAGCGAACCGCTCCACCATTCATTCCAGGGACCATTGCCAATCGTCAGCGATCCAGTATTTGCAACCATGACTGTCGATGCACTTGTCGTACTGAAAATCTGGGTCCCGTTCAAATACATCACGATCGTACTGGAAGCATCATCATACGTCGTGGCGAAATGATTCCAGCCTCCGGTTGTCAGGCCCGCGCCAGTGGTCGTAAACTGCTGTAGGCTGCCGTTGTAATACTCAAAGTTCAGTTCTGTGCCCTTGGTAGCCATAAAATAGTTCAGGCTCGTCGTCGTGGCGCCTTTCGCAACAATCGTATGATAGCCGTCGAGGTTACTGCTTTTGAACCATCCGGAAATGGTCAATTGGCTAGTGATATCCAAACTGTTGGAATCCGACACTGTGATGAGAGCATCGGTACCGTTGAACGAATCTCCTGCTTCCACCACGGCACTGGCGTCGTTGGTTGTATTTGAATTAGTACCATTATTGGCATTTGCGGTACTGTCCGCGTAGTCCGCAGCAAGGTGCCAGACTCCCGCAGAGTTCGGATCCCAGGTAGCGGAATTGTTCCACTGATCTGCTGCGACTGCATTTCCGTAGTAGACGTACAATGAGGTGTTGACGTTGTAAGACAAAGCAGGCACGTCAACCCAAGCCCAGAGCGTGCCCGTTGTCGCGTCATAGCTTTCAATCTGATGAGCGAATTTTGTTGTCCCGTCCGCTGATGTAAAAACAAAATCGCCACCGTCGGTTTGACCTACGTTCCCGCCATTGCTTGTGCTTTTGAGTTTTGCATCGACGACTTTCACCAAAACAGCGAAATTACTCAGGTCACTTGTGCCTGTAATCATCGTCTCATCAATCGTTATCGTTTGCCGATACTGCCAGCTGGCGTTATACCACGCCAAACTCACGTTGGCCGTTTGCAGTTCACTCACATTGAACACCTGAGTAAAACTATTTCCATCCGCGAGTGTCGAACCTGTCGACGCCAACTCCAGAACCCAGTCGCCGCCAACGCCCGTCACATCGTTTGACGCAAACACGTGCGATGTCGTCAACGTGGAGATCTGATCGATCAAAGTCTGTCCGTCGCCGATGGCACCGACGTCGCAACCGAGAATGTAGATGTCAGCGTCGCGTGTGAAATACTGTGAAACCTGCGACCACTCGGCCACATAGTTAGACAACGTCGTTGTGGTGATCCACTGATTTCCCAGTTCAAACGCACCTGCGGTTCCGTGCGACAGAATTGACAGCGATTGAATGTCACGCTGGTTGAGGGCCGCCCAATCACTGACCTGTTGCAGGATGTTAGATGCCGTGTCGTGGCTTCCGTCGTATGCGAAGACGATAGATCCTGGGGCGACAGAAGCGATCAGCGTTTTGCTGTCATTCAGCTGCACATCAACCAGCACGATATTTGCGGCCGTTTCCTCGGCGACTGACAATTTCATATTGTCAGACGTTAAGTCTTCGCTGGCTGCCACGTCGCAGTCGGTCAGGACGCTAATTTCCTGCAGCAACTGTTGACCGTCTTCTGAACCAGCAAGGTTACAGCCGTAGAATAGAACGTCGGCCTTGTCCGACATCGAATACTGCCACGCGCCGATCGCACTGCGGTAGGTGTCCAGATTGTTCATCGACAACCATATCGATCCCAGCTGCACTTGTCCTGTGCCGCCATGCGACACGATGTGAATTCCATCGACACCGTTGTACCGCAGCAAGGCCGACGTAATCTGGGCGACGCCGTCTTTGGTGGAATCGAGAACCACGAATTCCAGCGATCGAGAGCTGTCGCCAGCACTTGCAGATTTCAAGTCCGAAATCATCTTGTCGAGATTGCCGATCGATGAATCCAGAAAAACAAGTTCTAATGTGTGCTCGGTTGTTTGTGAGCCGTCGATGCCAGCGGCGAGTTGCTGCGAATCGACAGCGAAACCCGCAGAATCACCAACGAAACCCGAGGCTAGCGCCGTCGGCTCAGAAGGCGGCAACAACGATACAGCGACCAGATCCAGAAATTGTTGATCAGCAATGTTAAACACTGCATTGTCTGTCGTTGTCGCGTCTGAAAACAGATCTCCACCGACTTGCGCAACTTCCGCCAACACGGGTGCAACGGCCGACGCACTGAACAGCACGCGTTCTTCGAGGTGAGTGAGTTCCAGTGGTCGCTGGTGACCGCGTAAAACGTGGCGTGTTTCGTACAATCCCTGCTGAATCAGCAGATGAGTGCATCGAATGAAATTTCGCAGAGACATAATGAAACCCATCACGGCAATCGCAGCGACCTGTCGCGTGGAAACTTCCGCGCATAGCGAGAGCGCGATTCACCGCAGTGAAAACCTACCTCACCTTTCGGCACGATCTGCCGGTTGAGTAAGGCATCGGGGTCGCGTTGTACAAAGAGACGCGGAGTCCATGGCGAATTGAACGGGATCGCCCGAATTTGACGGTTGCAGTAAAAGTGCGTTTGTTCCCATGGAGACATAGTGACTGTGGTTCAAATCATCGCGCGGGCAGGTGTGATGTGTCGATTGAAGTTCACCCCACTGCGGTGCGCGAAGCTGGAAAACCATACGACTCGCCTGAGCCATCGGGTTCAACGCAGTGCCATTAGATTTGAAAGCCGACGGCTCACTGTATCATTTCTTGAACAGCCCGGGATTAAGCTGGCCAAATCGAAAAGTTGCGGTTCAATTGCCTCACTTGATTCCGCTTCACGGCATTCGCGTAACTCGTTGCTGCGTCTTGAGTTGTTTGCAGAGCAAATATTTTCCGTCTCTTAAACGCCACATTCCGGTCCAGTTGAATTAAGCTGATCATTGTTGTTAAACAGCTCTCTGGAAATGACTTACGACGATTTTTAGACAACTGAAACACCTTGGCACGGTAGTTGTTATGTAATGCAGCAGAGCTCAGTTAAACGCCTTAGCCGCGGGACAACGAGCCAACCTGTGTAAAATTCTTTCAACATCGTTCAAAGGAAATCGAATGTCCAACGTTTCTAAGTTCCGTATCACACGTCTGGAAGACCGTATCGTTCCAGGCATGATGGCGGGAATGTTCAGCGGCTGTCATACGGCTCCAAGTCATGACTGCCACGACAACAGCTGCAATTCTCATGACGGCGGCTCACACAAGGGCGGATCCAGCAAGGGCGGCTCACACAAGGGCGGCTCAAACAAATGTAACAACGGATCCAACAAGGGCGGATCCAACAAGGGCGGC
>JAYVNW010000159.1:0-9027 GCA_043758225.1 Candidatus Kuenenia sp.
CCGTTGGGTCACCAAAGGTGTGATCGTGTTCCAGCTTCGCTTTCACGTCATAGAAACCTGGCCCGCCAGGCTTGCGATTCAGCGCACTGCTGACGGCCAGCATGGCATCACGAGTCGACTCACCGTCCAGTCGGCGTGCGTTGGCTCGCCAAAGCAATCGATTATCGCCATCCTTTTCCTCGGCGGCGACGTTGTGAACATTCGACGACTGTCGATAAGTGGCCGAGGTCACGATCAGCCGATGCAAATCCTTCAGCTTCCATCCTCCATCGACCAATCTATTTGCCAGCCAGTCAAGGAGTTCCGGATGGCTGGGGCGACCTCCTGCGAAACCAAAGTCGCTGGGCGAATCAACAACGCCCTGACCGAAGTGATGATGCCACAGGCGATTGACAATCACTCGCGGCGTCAGCGGGTTGCGACCGTCGGTAATCCACCTTGCCAGGGCGACTCGCCGCTCGGCCTCGGGAGCATCGGACGTCAGACTAAAGTCACCGGATAAACCAGCCGCAGAGAACGCCTGCAAGCCACTCGGTGAGACAACTTCGCCGACATCGCGGGAGTTGCCACGAATCAGCACATGAAACGTCGATGGTTGCGTGGGAATTGGCACATGTGCGACGCCATCAAACGGCCTGCCATCAGTGGATTTCAACACGATGTCCTTGCGTTCTTCGACGGCCTGAGTGACGCCGCCAAGTAGTGCAGCGACTTGGTAATATTCGCGTTGCGAAATCGGATCAAACTTGTGATCATGACAGCGAGCGCAGTTAATCGTCAGACCCAACATCGACTGGCCCAGAGCGGCCACCATATCTTCAAGCTCATCCTGTCTCACGACTTTCTTCATTTCGGCTGAACCCATCTCGTAGCCGACCATGTCATAGGTTCCGCAAACCAGATATCCCGTTGCAATGAGTGCGTCGAGATTGTCAGGCTTCAAAACGTCACCCGCAATCTGCTGACGAAGGAACTCGTCGTACGGCATGTCGCTATTCAGTGCCTGGATGACCCAATCGCGATAACGCCACGCGTTGTGGCGTACACGATTTCGCTCGAAGCCCTGACTCTCGCCAAAGCGGATTACGTCGAGCCAGTGTCGTCCCCAGCGTTCACCGTAATGCGGTGAATCGAGCAGCGCATCGACGACCGCGTCATAGGATGAGCCATAGTACTGAAAAGAACGCGGGTCGATTTCAATACCAAGAGTCTCTTCTTTCCACTTGCTGTCTTCGTTCTTCAATACCGGCGGCAACCCGATTAGATCAAAATACAAACGTCGGAGCAGAGTTCGCGAATCCGCCTGTTCGGCTGGAGCCAGTTGTGCCGCTTCCAACTTCGATAAGACAAACCGATCAATTTCGTTTTGCGCCCAGTCAGTGTTATCCACCCAGGGCAAGTCTGGCTGAGCAATCGGTTGCAGCGACCACCAGTCGTATCCGGCCCGGTCAACCGTTGAGAATCGAAATGGATCGATTGGATCAGTACCCCACTGGGCACCGTCAGCAATCCATTGGCGGACAGTCTCTTTCTCCTGCGCCGAGAGATGTTGTTTTGGCGGCATCTCGTCAGAGACAATTCGTTCCCATAACAGACTCTTGTCTGGTGTTCCTGCCGTGATAATCGCACCACTGTCGCCGCCAACCCTTGCAGATGCCTCGTACTGCAGGTCCAGGCCGCCTTTCTTCTCAGTTGAGTTGTGGCAGCTCAAGCAGCGGCTGGCAAGCAGTGGTGCAATCTGTTGATCAAAGGAAACGTTCTCAGCCGCACCCGCCGCCGATTTTTCACTTCCGACCAAAACGATCAACGTCGTGAGCGCGAGAGCACTAAAGTAAAGTTTCCGTTGTGGTGCTGGAGATACCATCTCCTAATTTTAACCGAACGCCAACAATCCGCCAGCCTTTTCGCGCCGACATGAACCAGGTGGCACGACCTCCACGTCACCGATACCCTAAAATGTACGCTTGGATTCTGCTGCTGACTGCGGGTTTCACGGCGTCAATCGCCCTGAACCGGAGCGTCCACCGTGGTTCGCTCACTGCATGCGGTGTGCGCCACTGACGCGCTATGGCAATTGAAAGGCCGCTGGCACCAGCGCCATGACGGCCCAATTGGATGCAGCTGCGGAAATCCACTGATCGCGACCATGGGGAAATCCGGTCTCGAAGCAAGGTTAAAACGGAATTACGTCATCACCCGGGCTGCGAAGGATCACTGTGCCGAACTTGACCGATTTGACCGTCCCCAACTTCTGTCAAGCTGGGCAGATGCCCGACACACAAGCGAACGATGATCGACCATCGCGGTTCAAATCCGACCGCCTCCTTTCATGGAGTGCACTCTTATTCGCAACCTCAGTGACCCCCCATTAACGCTACAGTCAGCAGGCTCACTGATTTCTTAGCTTGTTTGACGTTTTTCTTAGCTTGTTTGACGTTTCCCAGAAAGGCAAATAAGGACAGCCTGAATCCGCCGTATGCGGCATGCTGTTTGCATGTCGGGTTCGGCAGGAAGATGCGACGGTGTCGTATCTGCAGCAATGTCGTGTTGATATTGCATTGGACCAAGTCAGCCGCAGGCGAGCTGCTGCCGACAAAGTCGTAAGACGCTGAGTCAGTAGAAACTTTGTGAGGAGACGAAAAATGTTCTTAAGGAAAACCTTAGCAAACTCATTGTCTTTGGCCGTGATGGGGCTCGCGCTTTCAGGCGTGGCCGTTGGTCAGGTGGCTGTCCCCGGCGTAGGGAATGCCAACGTCGGGAGTGACGTGCAAGTCGGCGTAAACGCCGCGGCAAACGTGGCAGCACCATCGGCTGATGCAGCAACGTCAGCAAAAGTGAATGCCGATAACAATGTCACCACGATCCCAGGCGCACAGGTTAACGGCGCACAGGTTAATGGCGTGCAGGCTGGCGTCGACGCAGCCGCTCGCACGAATGGCCAGAACATTAATTCAGACGTTCAGTCCACTACCAACGTGGGAGTGGGTGCTTCACAGAATCGCGCGAATTCCTTACTGAATTCAAATGCCACGACCAACCCAAATCCATTTGGTGCGACATTTAATTCCAACACATTAGACCGCCTTATCATCCAGAATCTGCAGCCGAACAGCGTGGCATCCCGTCTTGGGCTGCAGGCCGGGGACCGAATCATTGGCTTCAATGGTCAAACCTACAACGACATGAATCAATTCGATCGGGATCTAAGCCAATTGAATGGAAACTCAGACGTCCCGTTTATCTACGAAAGAAATGGTCAACGCTTTACACAAAACTTTCGCATGTCGGACCTCAACGGCCAACAGACCTACGGTTCTCCAACGTACGGAAACCAAGGCTGGAATGCTCAATCAAGTAACGTTGGGCCGATTTCATACTCTGCGAATCGACCCGATTACGGTGTGTCGTCTTCCAATGGATACATTGGCGACATGCAACAAGGGCAGGGTTACGTCGGCGTGAATGGATATGGAAGCGGATCCGGTTATGACTCAGCCTGCTGCGGTGTCACTTCTCACCACTTGCATCACCGTGCTCATCACCACGTCGGACGGCGTCACCGTAATAACTGTCGATAATTGGTCGAACACGAGGTGATCGGAAGATGTTGATCCTCTGATTCGCAGCCTTGATTTACTACATAGACACTTCACGAATCAGAGAATTGACTTGTTGTCCGACTCAGATGATGAAATCTGAGTCGGACTCTTTTTTTGCTGGACCTTTTAAAGAGCGTCGATTTGCTCCGCGTGGAAGACTCACGCTCCACACTACTAATTCACTTTAGGATACTTTCGATGCTTTGGGGTCTAATCACTTTGCTGTGTGTTTTATGGCTGATTGCAGTGGTGGCGAAATTCACTCTCGGTGGGCTGATACATCTTCTGTTGATCATCGCCGTTGTTGCATTGATATTTCGACTTGTCTCAGGGCGACGAGTGGTCTGACCGATTCACTCAGGAAAACAAATACAACCAGGGAATCCAAATGAAAACCAAACGTATTAGTGACAAAATCGAAAAGGCATTGAACGACCAAATGACTCGAGAAGCGTATCAGGCGCAAGTCTATCTGGCCTATGCATCATGGGCGGAAGTCAGTGGCTTTCCAGGTATCGCGGCATTCCTTTACAAACACACGCACGAGGAACGCCAGCATATGTTCAAGTTCCTTAAGTTCATCAACGATCGTGGCGGCAAGTGCAAGATCCAGGCGATTGAGGCTCCGCCGGACGATCCGAGAGATATTAACCACTGCCTGCACCAAACACTGCAGCACGAGATCGACAATTCGGCCTCCATTGATGCAATCGTCAACCTGGCTCATGAGGAAAAAGACTGGGCGACGTTCAACTTTGCCCAATGGTTCGTCCGCGAACAGATCGAAGAGGAATCGCTCGTCAACGATCTGATCAACAAGTACGATCTCGCGGCCCAACAGCCTGACCACGCGAATCTCTATGTTCTGGATCGTGACATGGCGAGAGCGCCCCAGGAAATAACCATCCCCAGTGAAGTCGAGCTTTAAGGCGATCGGCAGAAATCGAAATACCTGTAGCGGATCTCGCGTAGAGTTTCGGAGGACAATTTGACTGCCGAAAGCCTACGCGACTTCCACTACATTGGTTTCAACTCACCAAAGTCATTCCGTTCTGGACGAGATTTCTCCGCTTCGGCAATCAGGCGGCCAGCGTGTTTGTAGATTAAATACCACGCAGCCTACGTGCTCAAATCATCCCCATGTGGGTCCGTTTCCGAGCCGTAGTGAGACCGATCGCTCTATCTCACATTTGGCCGACATTTTCACAGAAGTGTGCCGCGGAGCAATAGCATCGCGACGGTGAAGTAGATCACCAGGCCGGTCACGTCCACGAGCGTCGCCACGAACGGCGCCGAAGATGTCGCCGGGTCGAGGCCGATGCGTTTGAGAAGAAACGGCAGCATCGAGCCGGAGAGTGT
Organism: Candidatus Kuenenia sp.; assembly: GCA_043758225.1. GTDB lineage: Bacteria > Planctomycetota > Planctomycetia > Planctomycetales > Planctomycetaceae > SXXK01. Next base: position 4,959 of record JAYVNW010000159.1, read on the forward strand.
CCCCCACAGCACGATGCCCACAAGTGAGAGACCCACGGTCGCGCCGACTAATGCCCAATGCGGGCCGTAGATATTGCTGAAGAGGCTCCAGACTGCGATGCGCAGGAAGCCTATCGCTCCGAGGATCATGCCGAGGATAAGTCCGGACCCAAGTTCGCGGCGGAACACCATCGGCCAATCCCGCAGAGCGACTTCACCCAGAGCCAGCGCCCGGACGATGAGCGTCGCCGCTTGCGAGCCAGAGTTGCCGCCGCTGGAAATGATCAGCGGCACGAACAGCGCCAGCACGACGGCCTTCGCGATCTCGTCCTCGAAGTAGCCCATCGCGGTGGCCGTGAGCATCTCGCCCAGAAACAAAACCACGAGCCAGGTCGCCCGTTTGCGGACCATGGTCAGCAGTGGCGTCTTGACATATGGTTCCGACAGAGCTTCCAGGCCGCCAAGCTTCTGCATGTCGGCCGTCGCCGCCTCTTCGGCCACGTCCAGCACGTCGTCGATCGTGACGACTCCCAAAAGTTTCCCTGTGTCATCCACAACCGGCAGAGCCGTGCGGTCGTACCGCCGAAAGACCTCGACGGCCGAACGCTTGGGGTCGGTCGCCTTCAACGCCACGAATGTGTAGTCGAGCAAATCGTCAAGATGTTGTTGCGGGCGAGCCAACAGAACCTGCCGGATGCGCAGGTCGTCGATCAACTTGTCGTCGTGGTCCACGATGTAAACGACGTTGAGCGTTTCACTGTCCCGGCCGTGTTGCCGGATGTGGTCGAGTACATGCTGCACGGTCCAGTGCGAGCGCACTGCGACGAAGTGCGGAGTCATCAAGCGGCCGACGCTCCCGTCAGGATATTGCAGCAACGATTCAGCAATCGCCCGCTGCTCTTCGGAAAGCAAATGGAGCAGTCGTTGCCTGTCCGTCGCTGAAAACTCCGCGAGTAACGCGGTGCGATCGTCGTCCGCGATGTCGTTCAGCAATGACCGAGAATCCTCTTCCGACAGATGGGCCACGAGCTTCCGCTGCGACGCCCGATCCAGATACTCGAACACCCGCGCCCGCTGCGGCCCACGTAACATCCGCATTCCGGCGAGATCATCCTCGTCGGACAAATCCGCGAAGAGTTCCACAACCTCCGAAGGAGGCCAACGATTGAGCGTCTCGCGCAGCGTCTCTTCGTCCTTGTTGGCGATCAGCTCCTGGATTTCCGGGAGCAGAAGTTTCTCAAGCATGAGCTTACTCTCAATCATTGAAGCGCGCGATAAGCCGCTTTCCAGCGGCTTGTCATTACTCACGAAATTCTGACATCAGGACAATACTAGTTTCATACGCCCTGTAAGAATATTCTGAGTTGCAATATCCGTGCGGAAATCAGGGAATTTGCCCGAGTCGTAGTGCGTGACAATGAGACCAGGATCAGCGGCGGATTGGCAGCCAGTGCGCGTGAGGCATAATGGCTCGGCGCTTTGATCGTCCACTTTGAGGTGTGCTGTGCATCGCAAAAAACTGCCGGCGGATCGTTCGGACCTTGCAGCCTGACAATCCTGCCGGACTCATTCACTCATTGTCCATCACCCCGGTTGAAGTGATGACGCCCAGTCAGGATTGGGAGAATCGTCTGTTCGTATGCAGCGATTCTTCCATCACACGACCGATCATGACTTTGTGATCCTCAACAGCAGCTGCAGCGGATCCGAACTCCAGTCTTCAAAGATTCCGTCCAGCTGATCCGCAGGCGCGAAGTTCGGAACGTTACGCACGCTGGTTTCGCTCCGGAGTTCTCCCCGCCGCGCGATCGACTTCTTTGAACCTGAAGCAAGTGGTTTGTTGGTGGTGTTCGTCAGCTCATTCCTCAGGGACCAATTGGCACGGTGTGCTTGATACTGCGTCGCCAGCTCAGAAGTGGTGTTTGGGACTATTGACACTGAGCTGCTGGCTGCTGGCGATGCGTACGTCGGCGGCATCACTGGTGTTGCGACTGAGCTCGTACCTGCAGATACCTTAATCGCAGACGACGTCAGACTGCCCTGTTGAGGCGGGTCGGCGATCCCTTGCGGGTTGGTGTTGCCGGCGGCCAGCCTGAAGCTGGTGGAGGCGGCCTGCGAGCCGGAGGTGCGGCTGACGGCGGCATCGTATTGATACACCAGGTCGGTTCCGCTATCGACGATCCAGAGGTGACTGGGGCTGGCCGGATCGAGCGTGACGCCGGTGGGGCTCGTGGCCCCAGAAGTGGAAATCGTCCAGCTTCCAAGCGGCGAGCCGGAGACGGTATATTTGAAGACCTTGTCGGTCGAGGTGTCGTTGACGACCCAGATCGAAGCGCCGTCGGTCACTAGATCCTTGGGACTGGTGTTGCCGCTGTTGAGGCTGAAGCTGCTCGTGGCGGTCTGACTCCCAGAAAGCCGGCTGGCGGCACCGGCGTACTTGAACACCTTGTCGGTTTTGTTATCGACGAGCCAGATGTCGGTGCCGTTGGTGGTGATGCCTTCGACCTGGGCCAGTGAGTTTAGGCCGCCAGCCGTCCAGGATCCTAGGAGCGCGCCGCCGTTGTTGTAGACGAAGACGTTCTTATTCGCATCGACGACCCAGACAGTCGTCCCAGCCGCATTGCTCGCCACGCCACGAGGCGCCGTGTTCGTGTCACGCGCCGGGTAGATCTCTTCGGAGATGCCGCCGCTGCCGTATTCGTAGGTGCGGGGACTGCCGCTGGTGCCATCGACCACGTAGAACTTGGTCTCGTTGTCGAGGATCGTGCCGACGGCCTGGCTGCGAGCGATGGTGGTGTTGACCGCGTTCGACAGGTCGAGCCGGAAGGTCTCCGCCGGCTCGCCGACGAGGTCGTCGAGGGTCGGCACGACGACCGCTTTGCTCGTCTCGCCCGCTGCAAAGACCAAGGTGCCCGAAGTTTGGACGTAATCGCTACCTGCCGTGCCTGACCCGTTGGCAGTGGCGTAATCCACGCTCACCGAACTCGTGCTGGCGGTATCGAGCGTTACCACGAACCGAGCCTGCGACGTGGGGGCGAAACGCGTCACGTTGGCGGTGTCCCGGTCGCTGACATACAAGTTTCCGGCGGCGTCGCGTGCCAGCCCGATCGGAATGCTGAGGCCGCCCTGCCCCGAGGTGACGTAGGGCTCGACATAGGCCCCAGGATTCGGTCCATTCGGCCCTTGATAGCGCAAGACCTGGCCCATCTGTTCCTGTCCGGGACCAGTTTGGGCTTCGACCACGTACATGTTCGTCCCCTGTGCGTCAAAGACGATTTGGCGGGGTTGAATGAGCCCGCCACTTGCGAGCGGGACAAAGACGCCCGTGCCGAGGGGCACACCCGTCAATCCGTCATAACGATTGATCTGCCCGTAGAGCGAGTTAGGCACGCCCATATTAAAGCAGCTCACGTAGAGATTGCCGTCGGGCGCGAACGTCAGGTCCGTAGGCGAACTGGCGTTGCTGATGGAGGCGAAGACCCCCAGGAAGGCACCGGGCGAAGAACCGGCCGGCCCTTGATACCGGAGGATCTGGTTCGTGTCCCGGCTGGACACGTACAGGTTGCCATCAGCCCCGAAAGTGATGCCACGCGCCTGCGTCAATCCCCCGCTCTCGTTCACGGTGGGAGTGTTGGGGTCGTCGGCGACGAAGACCGCACCTGGCCGGCCGGCCGCGGGAAGCGGCACGCCCGTCGATCCGTCGTAGCGGAAGACCGCATTCTGATTCGGATCGCTGACATACACGTTGCCGTCCGGACCGATGGCGATCCCGTATGCTTCCCCCAACCCGCCGCTGTTGGACGCCACGAATGGCTTGTAGGTCTGCGAGGCCCAGTCGAACCGGGCCACCGAGTGGCTGATCCAGCCGGTCACGAACAGATCGCCGGAGTGCGGGTGGCCTGGCATGCTGTCCAAGACGATGCCCCGGATGCCGTTGGTTCCCACGGCGGCAGCCCCGCCCGGGTCGAGGATGCCCAACGAGGTCGGGCCTTCCAGCACGGTGGCGTCGGCGATGGAAATCGACGCGGCGGCCAGCAGCGCGCGATCTTCCAGCCGTTCATGCCAGAGGGCCGTGCCACGCGTCGCGCGT
>JAYVNW010000160.1:0-2631 GCA_043758225.1 Candidatus Kuenenia sp.
GGCTGCTGGCCGATTGCCGGCGTGACGAGCCTGGATGTTAACGCCGACGACAGCCTGAAAACGCTTCATGCGGCTCTTGATGCGGGAATTAATTTTCTCGAGACCGCGTATGCGTATGGCATCGACGGTGAAAGTGAAACGCTGATTGGCCAGGCAATTCAAGGGCGTCGTGACAAGGTTGTGGTCGCGACCAAAGGTGGGCTGCATCGAGTCGGCAAGGGGCAGGCTCATGACGATCGGCCGGAGACTTTGCTGCGTGAATGTGATGCGTCACTAAAAAGACTGCAGACCGACGTCATCGACCTGTATTATCTTCACGCCCCCGATCCAAAAGTGCCCGTGGCAGAATCTGCCGGCGCGGTTCAGCAGATGATCGACTGCCGGAAAATTCGCTACGCCGGTGCGTCAAATTTGAAGACCTCGCAGCTGGAAGAATTTCACGCGGACTGTCCGATCACCGCCGTGCGGCCTCATTACAACATGCTCCAGCGAGAAATTGAAGCTGACATCGTTTTGTGGTGTCTGCAGCACAACGTCGGGCTCTGTATCTACTGGCCACTGATGAAAGGCCTGCTTGCCGGACGACTTTCGCGAGATCACAAGTTCGTCGATGCCGACGGGCGAAAGAAGTACCCCATGTTTCAGGGCGAGGAGTGGCAGAAGAATCAGAACTTCATGGACGACATGAAAGCCATCGCGGCGGATGTCGGCTGCCCCGTCTCACAACTCATCCTCGCCTGGACCATCCGCCAACCCGGCATCACCTCCGCCCTCTGTAGTGCCAGGCGAGCCTGGCAAATCAAAGAAACCGCCGAGGCGATGAAGCTTGAGTTGATTGAAGATACACTTGCAAAGATTGCTGCAGCATTGGAAAAACGCGGACAGCCGTATTCCATCGAGGCTATGTGATCAAGTAGGGTGAGTTACGCTCAGCTTCACATACCCAAAAAAGTTACCATTTGCACAACGATTCCACATATCCCGCTGAGCCATCGCGGAGCCAGCCGTCGAGTTGGGCGGGGTCTTTCAGCTGTTGGCCGCGGAGGGTGGGGACGACGAGAAATGAGCATTCAACATCCGCGAGTGCGGTCATATCGCCCAAGAGTTTTTCGAACTGGGAGACCGGGAACACATCTTCCTGACCGTGGCCCCAACGTTTTTTGACGTCCTTTAGTGTGATGTATGTCGGCATGCGGCGGCCGAGGTCGCGGATAGCTGCATCGACGGATTTTGGGTTGGACAAATCAACTCGGTCGAGTCCGAAGATTTTCAACAAGCGGTCGATATCAATCCATGTCGTCAGTGAGTTGTACCACGACAGATGGAATTCATCTTCTTCGCGAGGCATCGCGAGACCTTCGACAAGACGAACTCGACCATCGACTTTTGCCAATCCGCCGCCACGATCTTCCAGACGGCGACTAATGACTTCAAACGACAGATCGGAGTTCGACTGAATGTGCAGTCCCAGGCAACTGGCGTCCACATTCGCACCAAGAGTATCGATGTTGTGCAGCATGAGATATTTCAGTTGCGGGCGATCAGTGAGCATTTGTCGCAGCGTGCCGTTACGAAGCAGGTTTGGCACTTCGTACCAGTGTCCGACCGGATGCATGCATTGCGATGGCAGGTTGTCAGTGTAGTCTGACGCTTCGCCAGCCGTGCGAGCCCAGTTCATCAGGGCGGTTCGCAAACTACTGCGAACTTTTTCCTTTTGCTGATCGAGAACCTGCTGAGCAATTTCTTCCCATGTAAACTGCAGGTCTCGTAATGTGGGAACCATTCGGAGGCCAACCGATGCGCCGCGGGATACTCGGAAGAGGCCGTCACTCTTCAACGCATCGACGGTTTCACGCAGCGGCTTATCCGTCAGATAGCCCGAGGTCACCACGTGCAGCGGCGATACGCCAAATTCAGCGGCGACTTTACGTGTTTTCGCGAAGTGAATATCCAGAAACGAACGCCACTGCCCACCCATTTTGCAGAACGGATTCAACGCCTTCACAACACCCGCGCCCTGAGTCCAGCGACTACCGACTCCTGCGGCCAGGGAGATCACACCGACTTCTCCATTGGCAATTGCGGCACGGCCGACTTCAATGGCAGACTTCGGAATATCACGTCGGGCTTCGATGACTTCATCTGGCGTAACATCTTCAATGGTTACGGTTGCCGGCAGTCGATTTTGCGACATCCCTAATCGGCCGGATCGCAGGTCTTCGCGCAATTGTTCGTGAGCGATCGAGTCGAAGCCGTTTTCCCGGAGTAGATCGTCGAGCCTCGCAGATTGTTGAGCGTCTTTCGATGTCGATGGCAGAATTCTTTGGATTAATCGTGAGGCGAGATGGTCACCGCCGTCGTCGTCACGACACGCATTGCCGACCCGTTCAAGTTCTCCGCGAACCATTGGTGTCAGCTGTTGCAGTCCTCGACGCAACCAGTCGGGAACCATCAATGCGTAGTAGCCTTTTGGGAGATTGCCATCGGTGCGTAGTTCAGCAAATGTTCCGTTATCGTTGATTGCGAAGTCGTAAACGACTGGGTCCATTGCAAACGGGACGCTGGCTTCCATACTGCGTTTGACATTGATCATCATCGCTTGCAGCCAGTCCTGAGCTTCTTCACGAATGG
>JAYVNW010000161.1:0-1832 GCA_043758225.1 Candidatus Kuenenia sp.
CTACTCACCAACGGTTTCAGCGCGGCGACGCGAGAACAGGAAATTTCCGCTCCCGATTATCAAGTGCGAATCACCGAAAACTATCGAGACATTTCGAGCGATGTCCTGGCGGCTGTTCGGGATGGTATGACTTTTCTGGATCGCACCAATGCCATTGCCAAACGACGTAAAGAACTGGAAGTCGCTGCTGAAAAGGACAACCCCGGGCTGCGTGCCGAAGTTGCGGAAATGTTTGCAGGCAAGACGTACGTACTGTTTCTCTACACTTATTTGAAAGACGTCCGGCTGGTGTTCGCGCCGCCAGCATCGGTGGGCAATTTTGGCGGTGAAGTCGATAACTGGGAATGGCCACGACACACGGGCGACTTTTCTTTCATGCGAGCTTATACGGCTCCCGATGGCACATCAGCAACGTATGCCGTCAACAACATCCCCTACAAGCCGAAGCGATTCATTCAGGTCGCAGCAGAAGGAGTTGATGAAGGCGATGCCGTGTTTTTGCTCGGCTATCCCGGCCGCACAGCTCGCCACAAGACGGCCAGTTTTCTGCGATTTGAGCAAGACGTACGCTTGCCCATGACAGTTGAACTCTACAACTGGCAGATCGACGAAATGGAGAAAGCCGGGGCCAACGATCGCGCGGTCGAGATTAAACACGCCTCGCGATTGAGGTCACTTGCGAATACAGAAAAACGCTCTCGCGGCCAGTTGCTGGGACTTCGCCGGGCCAACATCATCCAGGCAAGGCTGCAGCAGGAAGCCGAACTCCAGGCATTCATTGATAGTGATGCCGCGCGGGCTGCAAAGTCTGGATCGCTGTTGAAGGAGATCGAGGCTGTCTATTCAGAAATGTCGGCTGCTGGACCATTGGAAATCCATCTCGCACAGCTGCGACAGGCCTGCCGAGCAGCAGCGTTTGGTGACTTTGTCTATGACGCCGCAGTTGAGCGTTCAAAGTCCGATCTCGATCGCGAAGCACCTTACATGGATCGCAATTTTGCGCAGTCCATGCAGGAGTTGCGTGTCTCCATGAGGGATTGGCATCCAGCGACAGATCAGGTGTTACTCACTGGAATGCTCGAACGTTTGAGCAAGATTCCAGCTGCCCGTGAAATCGACGCGCTCCGGGAATTGCTTGCTGACCCAGGTGCGCTGTCGTCAAAGGCCGAATCTTTGATTGCGAAGACTCAACTCGGCGATGTGAGTTTTGTCGAAGCCTGTCTGAAGAAATCACCGGTCGAGCTGCAACAAACGGATGATGCGCTACTGAAGCTGATCATTCGTCTGCATCCTGCGTACGTCGCATTGCGAGATACCGACAAGGCACGCGATGGTCGGCTGGGGCAACTGTACGGCTCGCTGATTGACGTGAAGCAGGAGTTTCTTTCGGCCAATTTCATTCCGGATGCCAATTCCACGCTGCGATTCACCTTTGGCCGCATCAAGTCATATTCGCCAGCGGATGCAGTCATTCGAACGCCAATTTCGACGCTGCGAGGCGTTATCGAAAAGACGACAGGAGTTGAGCCATTCATCACGCCGGAGCCAGTACTACAGAAGTATGCGGCTGGTGAGTTCGGTCGCTTTGTGCATCCACGCTTAGGCCAAGTCCCCGTCGCGATCCTGTATGACACCGACACGACTGGCGGCAATTCTGGCAGTCCGGTCCTTAACGCTAAGGGTCAGCTTGTTGGTGTGAACTTTGACCGGTGCTTCGAAGCGACGATCAACGACTTTGCGTGGAACAAGGACTACAGCCGTTCGATCGGCGTGGATATTCGCTACGTCTTATGGATCACCGGCATGGTTTACAGCGGCGACCATTTGTTGAA
>JAYVNW010000162.1:0-3182 GCA_043758225.1 Candidatus Kuenenia sp.
GAAATGCGCCCCGCATGTTTCACGGCCCGTTTTGCCGCTAGTGCGACAACTCACATTGCAGCTGCTCAGCAGTCAGCGGCGACCGTATTTGTTTCGCAACTTCGAAACGATCCTTACCTTTGGGCCAGCGAATTGCTGTTAAGTTTTCAGAGTCCGGGACAAGCCGAAGCATGGTGGCGCCGACGTGAAGGACAGGCGATGCCATTTGGATTTTCAACATCTCCGGATGATGTCCGCGCGGAAATCATGGCGGACAAAGTGCTGACACTTCTCGGCAGTGGCGACCGCATTCGACTTGTCGGAAGTGCGGCTCGGCTGGAAAAGGTCCTGGCGGCCGAACAGTATTTTCCAACGGCCGATTGGCTATCGGTGAAAGTCATGTCACTGCTGGACATTCCGCCCGATCGACAGTCCATCGTGATTGGGCTGGCACGGCTGGCAGGCTGGTCCGCGCAGGCGATTGAGCAGCAGGCTTCAGGCTTGAATCTTCTGCCTCGGTTGAATTACGGGGAAGCAATTCCGACTACGAACGACTCATGCGAATGATTCACGTCGGGGAGGGAAAAGTGGACGCTGCGCAGCGTTCCACGACCCAACGGATTGGCACGGGGGAAAGACCTTTCGTCAGTCAGCAGCGAAGCCATGTAGCGATCGCGACAACGGCTCCTTCAATGGTGGCAGCTTCACGCCTGCAGCATGTCTACTGGTCCAGAATCCACGGATCACTTCAAACATTATCTCAACGAATTCACAAAATTCACGAAATTCACAATATCGCGTGAAGAAGCTTTCATTGCCGGGCATCAAATGCTCCAGTGCTATAATCGAGTAGCTTTTGACCTGCCGTGTGTTCACTTCACCGAAAGGACAATCGGCCTTGTGGTCGAAAGTGTTGGCACGGGGTTTGCTGCACTCCAATAGATTCGGATGACCAGATAGAACGCAAGCCGGCGAATGTCGGCGGGCGAGATATTAAGTAAGCCGACGTGGACAAAATCCATTACAGGATTCTGTCTACGTCGGCTTTTTTCATGGCCTGAGCATGCGTCAGGGGACATTGTCACCTGAACGAAAACGCTGGGCGGAAGCGGCCGTCAGCCTGTTATCAGTCTGCTCCAGCCGGGGACTGTGGCGTGGTGGTTCAATGATTGACGATCGCCACAACACACACTGAATTAACGACATGACAGCCTCTTACGTCGCCCGGAAGCAGCTGTAGGGTGGAAGGAACGTCGCCAGAACCAAACTCGATTCGAGTTGAGGTTGTGGCGACAGACGAGCGAGAACCGGACGATTCGCTGGCTGACATCAGCCAGGGGAGAACCGAGGCATGTTGCTTTGATAAATGGCTCTCGCAGGTGTTGAAATGAAGGACGATCATTATGAGTTACCAGATGTTTTCAATTGGGGCAATGGCATTGGCAATCCTGTCTGGAGGCGCAGTCGCGTTTCCTGTCGCCAACTCGGAAGACAGTCCACATGCGGCCCATATGCTGAAGTGTGCCGCAGTGTGTGCTGATTGCCAGGTGCAGTGCGACTCGTGTTTCCATCACTGCGCATCGCTCGTGACGGAAGGCAAGAAAGAGCATGCAATGTGCATGAATTGCTGCGTGGACTGTGCGGATTGCTGCACACTGTGTGCGACGCTGTGTGCTCGACAGAGCACAATGAGTTCACATGCGCTGGCATGCTGCGTCAAATGCTGCGACGAATGTGCTGCGGCCTGTGAAAAATTCCCGGACGACAAGCAGATGGCGGCTTGCGCCAAGTCCTGTCGCAGTTGCGCCAAGGAATGTGGCGCAATGGCCAAAATGGCAAAATAACAGATTTCTGCCGATCAATTGAAATTCGACCGACCGCAGAGGAACTGTTGAGGACCGCAATCCTCAACAGTTCCTTTGGCTTTGCGTCGTTTCGCGTTGGAACAGTACTTGCAATTGCACAAAGATGGAAAATCTCTGTGAATAAGATTCAGGGGTTGAGCATCAAATAGTGTGGCACCAGGATTCATGTCGAAGCACATGTCGCTTCGAGGCTGGTGTTCACGCGGAAAATCTACAGGCGCGGGAGATATAAGATGTCGAAGTATTCACTTTTCACTTTGGCGGCACTTGGAGCGGCCATGGTATTTGCTCAGGCTGTAAACTCCGCGACGGCGGTCGGCGCGGTCGAAGATTTTAATTCCATCCACCAAAGGATGGGAGCAACCGGGAAGAACGGTTATCGCCCGATGTCTTCGAGGGCTTACCAAAATACTGCGCAAGTGCATGCAAGGGCATTGAATTCTTATGCAAAGAATTGCGAGCAAGTCCCAGTTGAAACAGTTCAGGAACACGTGACGCAGATTCGAACCAACGTGGTTGCGACCAAAAAAGAAATTGCCAAACTTCCACCGGAAGCTGTTGCAACTGCGGGAGTCAAGGAGCATCTTGATGCTATCGCGAAGCATCTGGCAACGTGCGAAAAGATGTGTGCTATGGCTGAAAAGTCTGTTACGGACGCAAAGTCCGACAATGTCGCCATCTGCACCCACTGTGTGGATCTTGAGAAAGAGCTAAAAGCACTCCAGAGAGAAGAGGATGCCTTGATGAAGAAACTCGGAATCACTATTCCGAAGGAATCGGATCATCACAACGAACATGATGCAAAGAAGAAGTAGAAATCCGTATCCCAGAACGCCGGGATCGAGATCACCTGATCTCAGCCCGGCGTTTGCCTGTTTACGCAGGTCCAAAATCGGATCGAGCCTGTTTCCGGCGTATGCGGATGTGTTACGACTTGAATGGACCGATGACGCTGGAAAGTCATTGACCGTAACATCAGCTTAATACGGCGGACACGCATGAAGGCGACTGGCTGGACATGCACATCTGGAGTTGAAATGTCACTTGAAAGCAGACTGATCATACTCGCCGCTAAAGGTGACCGTGATGCTCAGCGGCTCGTGTACGAATCACTGAAAGAAGGCTTCATTGTCTTATTTTCCGGTTCGTTGGCCCGACAGACGCCGACGACGTGACACAAGATACTTTTCTTAGGATTTTTTCCGCTCTGCATTCTTTCGGCTTTGATTCGAACGTCTCAACCTGGGCGCACCGAGTCGCCGTAAATGAGTCATTGCAGCATCTGCGTCGCTCAAAACGTCACCCTGCTGCGCAACTAGAGGACATTGACGTGCCTTC
>JAYVNW010000163.1:0-5437 GCA_043758225.1 Candidatus Kuenenia sp.
CATGCCAAATACGCCACCAATTCCAGTTCCAATGATCGATTTACCCGCATGGTTTCCAGCCTGGGCCAACGATCTGGCGCAGAAATACTTTTCGGGTACGGCGTGCTTTTTCGTCATTCACGGAAATGTGCATGACTTGATTCCGGTCCCCGTGGAAGGAGGAACCGAATTTGTGAATCTGTCCGATTTTCTGGGACGCCATTTGTTCGCTCAATGGGATTATGTGCTTGAGCATAACCTCAGTCAGGGACTCCAGCCACTCGCTGGGGGCGATTCAGATCGGCACCAGAAAATGATGCAGGGATTGACGGAACTGTTTGGCCCATATCGCAATTGGTCACGTGACCCCGACGACATCTTACTGACGCTTGATCAGATGATCGAACGTACGCTTATCGAAGACGATCCAAAGAAGCGGCGACGAATGGCGGTTGTGTTTGACTTTGGCCAGTATCTAGTGCCTCCAGGCGATGCTGCTTCCATTGCTGGCCGAGTGGCTTCACGCGTTGTGCGTTTTCTGGACTGGGCTCGCAATCCATGGATCCGCCGCATCAACATGGCATTCTGTCTGGTGAGTGAAAACATGTCGGAACTCAACGAGCGCCTTTCCTCCAGTCCGTTCGTGGCGACTATCGAAGTACCGATGCCGAGTGAAGCTGCGCGGAAGAGTTTCATTGACGAACGCTTGCGCACCAATATGACAACGTCCGCTGCCGCTGCAGATACCATGAATGCGGCTCAACTGACGGCTTCATCCAATGGCCTGAGTTTACTAAGTCTTGACCACTTGATCTCGATGGCGTCGCGGTCTGGTGGTGTCACGGTACGGCAGTTTCAGGAAATGAAGAAGAACGCCATTGAACGTCAATGTGGTGGCTATCTGGAATTTGTCGAACCGAAACACAAACTCGATCTGGTGGTTGGACTGGAAGCGGCCGTGAAACGTCTGCGAGATGACGCCGGTCTGATTACAAACGGCCATCAGGATGCGGCGCCGATGGGCTACCTGATCTGCGGTCCAGTTGGAACCGGCAAATCATTTCTGGCGGAATGTTACGCCGGATCCATTGGAATTCCATGCGTCAAGCTGCGTAATTTTCGATCAAAATATGTCGGCGAAACCGAGGGCAATCTGCAGCGAGTTCTAACCGTACTTCGTAGTCTTGGTCCAGTCGTAGTGATTATCGATGAAGCGGACGCATCGCTCGGTGATCGCAATCAGGAAGGCGATTCCGGGACAAGCGGACGAGTCTTTTCCATGATCGCCCAACAAATGGGCGACACTCGTTACCGTGGACGCATTATCTGGATGTTGCTCACCTGCCGCCCCGATTTACTGCCGATCGACCTGAAGCGTCAGGGGCGAGCAGAGGTACATATTCCATTGTTCTATCCGCACGGCGAGGACAAAATTCGTACGATGTTCGGCGTCATGGGCAAGAAGAATGGAATCAAACTGGATGCCAGCACACTGACATTGCACGAACGTCACAAGACACTCAGCGGTGCAGATATCGAAAGCGTCGTCCTGACGGCAAGACGCTACGCTCTGATTGAAGATCGCAACGAAGTCACTCAGGACGACATTGCTAAGGCTCTCGGTGAATTCATTCCGTCCGCTCAGGGAATCGAAAAGGACATGCAGGAAGCCGCCGCAGTGCTCGAATGCACGCAACTGGACTTTCTGACGCCCGAGTGGCGTGAGCGGCTGGATGCCAGTGGCGGCCGCGCCAAGCTGCAACAGCAGTTCACTCAAATGCGTGCGATGGTGGAGAGCATGTAGCATCCATTCCGCCGAGATCTGAAGGATTTTCCAGGACTCCAAACAACCAACGGCCGTCCATTTGACATCTTGGATGCGCTTGCGTAGCGTGTTGCTGCCAATACCAAAGTCTATGCTGGCAAAATCGCAGCATTGGAATTCCTCCCTGACTTCTACATTATCCTCACTATATCCTTCGGAGATAATTACTATGGGACGCCCCGTTACGCTGTTCACAGGTCAATGGGCTGACTTGCCACTGGAAACACTGTGCAAGAAGGCTCGTGATTTCGGCTACGATGGCCTGGAACTCGCATGCTGGGGCGACCACTTCGAAGTTGACAAAGCCTTATCCGACGACGCCTATTGCGCACGCAAACGCGAATTGCTGGAAAAGCACGACTTGAAGCTGTTCGCAATTTCGAATCATCTCGTCGGCCAGGCAGTTCTGGATAATATCGACGCACGACATAAGTCGATCCTTCCGGATTACGTTTGGGGCGATGGCGATCCAGCCGGCGTCAATGCGCGTGCGATCGAAGAAATGAAGAACACCGCACGTGCGGCTCAGAAGCTGGGTGTGAGCATCGTGAACGGATTCACAGGTTCCAGCATTTGGCATCTGTTGTACGACTTCCCACCGACACCAAAGTCCATGTACGACAAAGGCTATGAACTGCTGGCCGAACGCTGGAATCCAATTCTGGATGTGTTCCAGGATTGCGGTGTGAAGTTTGCTCTCGAAGTGCATCCGACAGAAATCGCTTTCGATATCTATTCGGCCGAACGCGCTTTGCAGGCATTGAATCATCGCGAAGAGTTTGGATTCAACTTCGACCCAAGCCATTTGATTTGGCAAGGTGTGGATCCTGTTGAGTTTATTCGCTACTTCCCGGACCGCATTTACCATGTGCACATGAAAGATGCATCGGTCACGTTAAACGGCCGCACGGGTATTCTGAGCAGCCATTTGTCATTTGGTGACCAGCGTCGCGGCTGGGACTTCCGCAGCGTAGGACGCGGCGGGGTTCGATTTGAAGAAATCATCCGAGCTTTGAATGCCATTAAGTACGCCGGCCCGTTGTCAGTAGAATGGGAAGACAGCGGCATGGAGCGCGAACAGGGTGCCTCCGAAGCCGCTCAGTTCTGCAAGAACGTCGATTTCCAGCCGTCAAACCGAGCCTTCGACGCAGCCTTTGGTGACTAAACTGTCCCGACAATAAAACCTGCACGTAGTCCAACGACGATCCTGCTCGGCTTTCCGAGCAGGATTTTTTTGAACAATCGATTGCAGTTCGGTTTCGTTGTTTACCTGAAGGCTTTTATTGCAAAGTCTGTTCTGTTTGTATCTGGACCGCCCTACCAGCAAGTGGAATCGCAGTGGAACAGACCGTGAATACTACCAGCGAAAATCACAACGTCACTCGTCGTCATCTTCTCAAAACTGCAGTCGCGAGTTGCAGTGCGTTCGCGGCCCATGCTGCCGTTGCCGGGCCCTCGGATGACACGAAAGAAGTTCACTCAAACGAATTTCAGCTCAATTACATTCTGGCGTCGTGCATGTATGGCTACATGTATGTCGGGGAAATCCTGCCGGAAGTTGCAAAGACTGGAGCAACACATATTGATCTCTGGCCAAAGCGACATGGAAATCAGCGCGAGCAGTTGACGGATCTCGGCGAAGAAAAGTTTGCGGCTATGCTGAAGAAGCACAACGTAGAACTAGGCTGCATCACCCAGTATGTATTGGGCCCGTTTGGATTGAAGGAGGAATTTCAACTCGCCAAACGTTTTGGCTGCAAATTAATCGTAACCGGTGGCGAGGGACCAAAGGGCCTCGCAGGTGCCGAATTGAAATCGGCCGTCGGTGCTTTTGTCGAAACCATGAAACCACACCTTGCCGCTGCTGAAGAATGTGGCGTCACTGTTGCCATTGAAAACCACGGAAACAATCTCTTCGAAACGGCAGACTCGCTAAGGTATCTCCGCGAAGTGAATCCCCCGCAAAATCTTAAGATCGGGTTGGCTCCATACCATCTGAATCAGGATGCGGAAGAACTTGCGACGCTGATTCGTGATCTTGATGACCGCATTGCCATGTTCTATGCATGGCAGCACGGCAACGGCTGCATGACTCGTTTGCCAAAAGATGAAGAACTATTGCAGATGCCCGGCCGTGGAGAGCTGGACTTCGCTCCAATGCTGAAAGTGCTTCGGGACATTAAGTATCAAGGCTGGACGGAAATTTTCATGCATCCGGTCCCAAGGGGAATTCCGATTCTGGAAACCGCCGATGAGGTCACTGCTGAAATCAATCGCTCTCGGAAATACCTTACCGCATGCATCGGCAAAATCGGAAGAGACTGATTTGTGTCCCCCGTTGACAGCCAAGTAGCAAGACTTTGTTCGGTCAATCGGATTCATTCAAAGCCACACCGGCAAACGTCCGAAACTGTCGTCGGAGGAACGACTTTAACAGCAGGACCTGCATCAAGTGATTCGAACCTCTGCGGCGGGCGCTTGGAGATTGCGCCATTCTGACGATTGCTCCGCCGCTTCTCACGGAAGATATGACTCTTAACGAAGTTCGGTAAAGTCAGGGTTCTTCCGTAATGCAGTCGATCCACAGGTTTTCGCGAGCCATTTGGCTTGGCATGACGATGTTGCTGACTTTAATGGCAACCGTTGGTGCACAGGATCTGACTGAGCAGCAGCCAGACACCGAACTGGACTCCGTAATTCCTGAGCCAGGTACTTCGCCGCCGTGTGTGGCACCGGGCTACTGGGTCGTTGATTCCTATGCGTCGCCACAGGATTTTGACACTTCAGCGCCAACATTTTGCCCCACGGTTACCAGGTACGATCAGTGCGCGGGTTTTCGTCGCACGAACATTGTTGAACTCACACAGAACATTCAGCCAGGTATCCCCGTCTGCATTTTTTGCCACGGAAGCTTTGTAGGCTGGGATGATGTGTTGAAGGAATCCTGTGAAACATGGAAATGGTTGCACGAGGCATGCTCCAATCAACAGATTCAAATGATCTATTTTTCGTGGCCGAGCGATCGTCCCGTGTTTTCGCCGATCATTCAATTTGATGTCAATCGGCTTGGTCGACGTGCTGGTCGCAACGGTTTTTATATGGCGAGCCTGATCCAGCAGATTTCGTCCGAGTGCCCAGTGTGCTTGATTGGACACAGCCATGGAACGCGAGTTATTACGTCATCCCTGCATTTACTCGGAGGTGGAGCAGTGGAAGAATACGTACTCAAATCCGGACCGTATCCGCAGCATCGACTTCGAGCTGTGTTCGCCGCCTCAGCCATGGATCACAACTGGATGAATCCGGGCTATCGCTACGATCGGGCGTTATGTTCTGTTGAATGTATGTTGAACCTCAGAAATTCCTGCGACCCGGCCCTTTTCATCTACCCACTGCGTCGGCCGTTTTCAGGTGGCGCTCTTGGGTATACCGGCGTGACGCAACGTGACCGAAAACACATGGGATACTGCGGAAATAAAATACAGGAATTAAACCTGACGGAAGCAATCGGGCCGCGCCATTACTGGCCGAGCTATTTTCGGCAGGACTGGCTAGCCCCTGCCATCAGGAACTATTTGTTCCTGAACGAACTTTAGGCACGGCGCAGAGAGACATTTACTTAGACTCCACGTT
>JAYVNW010000164.1:0-9617 GCA_043758225.1 Candidatus Kuenenia sp.
TGCGAGCTGCTGCGGATCCAATGTTCCCGAACATCGGCTTCCCTCCGTTCCTGCCATAATGCCTGACCAGCGAAAGCTGGCTTAGGACAAACCCAACTCACAGGGGCCGTCGAACTTCCGACGGCCCTTGTTTTTTGTACTGCGCCAGGGGAGGTGCAAATTTTAAAAACAGAAGGACGCAGAGGCAGCCGAGAAAACTCACGAGAACATTGCCATTCTCTGCTCTCTCTGCGTCCTCCTGTGGGAATCCTGTGATTTGCATTTTGAACAGCATGTCTTTCCGGACATTTCACCCCAACCCGCCACACGCGACACAATTCTGATCCCGCACTGTCGGTAACTTGCGAAACTCCATCGTCCGTAAGTTGATCAGCAATAACTTGTTCATCAACGGCTCACCGATTCCCGTTACAAGCTTGATCACCTCCAACGCAGCCATCGCGGCGATGATGCCTGACACCGCGCCAAAAACGGGGAATTCGCGTTTCCAGTGCGGTGGATCCACAGGGTACAAGCATCGCAGGCAAGGCGTTGAACCAGGAACGATTGTTGTCAGCTGTGCGTCCAGGTCGAACATCGCACTTTCGATGAGTGGCTTTTGCTGTTCAACCGCTGCCCGGTTCATGGCAAATCGTTCCGCATACAAGGGAGCAGCGTCCACAATCATGTCTGCCTGCTTCACGATAGTTGTTGCATTTTTGTCCGAGATGTTTTCATTGATCGCCACGATCTCCACATTCGGATTTAATTCATTCAGGCGGCGTTCAGCCGATTCTACTCGCGGCTTGCCGAGCCAGTCCGTTGTCATTAAAAGTTGCCTGTTCAGGTCTCCTGGCTTTACGTTGCCAGCATGAGCCAGAACAAGCTTTCCGATCCCGGCGGCAGCCAGATAATACGCCGCCGTGCCACCGACGCCCCCCAGTCGTGAAACCAGAACGCTGGTAGCTTTGAGTTTTCTCTGGCCTTCATCACCCACATCCGGCGTCCACATTTGCCATTCATATCGAGTTCGTTCGGCTTCGGTCAGGTTGGGAAGTTCGCTCATGAATTGTTCGCCAAATATGCAGGGTGGTCTTCGTTGAGGTCACAAATCATACTGGCAGGTGTGGAAAAACACGGCAATCCGACGATTGATTGCAGGAATTGGCAGTGCGGTCCTTTCCCGATCACGGATTGGCCGTAGAATCCGCGCGGACGTCCGAAAAGGGGTCTGACCCTCTCCGGCAAACAGAAATCCAAATACTATCGAATTGCCTCCAAAGGGTCAGACCCCTTTTCGGATGATCGTGTCAGAGACGTTATGGCCAAAAAGGCAGCAAAATCAGAAGCGAAACCGAAGGCCGCGAAGAAATCCGCAGCCAAGGCGCAATCAACAACGGTGTCCTCTCCGGAAACCGGCGAGCAGGCCGACGTCAGCTCCTCGGTACAACCCAAAGCAAGCAAAACAAACGCGCCCGCAACGGGCCGTGCCAAAAATGGTAGTGCTAAATCAAAGCCTGCGGCTAGCGCTGTCGGCTCACGATTTCAGAAGCCCATCGACAACGAGGCTCTGGAATGTCGCACTCAGGAAATCGGTCACGAACTCTTTGGACGCCTGAAGCATCGAGCGCCCTCAATCTTTCATGGACGATGGTGGGAAGATCGTCTGATGTCGTGGGCGATGAGCGACGAATCCGTCAAAGTTCAGATGTTTCGGTTCGTCGATGTTCTGCCGATGCTCAAAGATCACAATGCCATCGCGCGGCATCTGGATGAGTACTTTGAAGAAGTTCGCGATCGACTTCCATGGGCAGCCCGTGTCGGACTTGACTTATCTGTCAGCAACACCATTCTCAGTCGAGCCCTCGCATTCAATGCCCGCACGAATGCAGCAAGAATGGCGCGACGTTTCATCGCAGGCAGCAATGTCGATGAAGTCGTGGCGGCTGTTCGCAAGCTGCGTCGAAATCAATTTGCATTCACTCTCGACCTCCTTGGCGAAGCCATCATCAGTGACAGGGAAGCCGATCGATATCAGCAATCTTATATCGATCTGATCAACGGCATGTCACATCAGGTGAACGAATGGCCGGACGACGAATTACTGGATTCAGACCACGAACATCGGATTCCACGAGTGAACGTCAGTATTAAGCTTTCGGCCCTCGACAGTCAGTTTGCACCGATCGATGCCGAAGGGACTATTCGACGCGTCACTGAACGGTTGCGTCCTGTCCTGCGAGCCGCCCGCGAACATCATGCGTACGTTCATATCGATATGGAACAGAACGACTATCGCGAGCTGACGTTCGAGATCTTTCGCCGCGTGATGATGGAAGATGAGTTCCGCGACTATGCAGATTGCGGCATCGTGGTACAGGCATATCTGCAGTCTGCCGAAGGTGATCTCCGAAAGATGCTGGAATGGGTTAAGAATCGCGGCACGCCGATCTGGATTCGTCTCGTCAAAGGTGCTTACTGGGACTACGAAAATATCGTCGCCGAATACCGTGGCTGGCCGGTTCCTGTGTATCGTCGCAAGTGGCAGTCGGACGACTGCTACGAACGCTTGACTCGCATCCTGATGGAAAACTACGAATGGCTGCGCCCCGCTCTGGCCAGCCATAACCTCCGTAGTCTCGCCCATGGATTAGCATTGGCGAAGGAACTGAATGTTCCAGAACGAGCGATCGAAATCCAGATGCTGTATGGCATGGGCGACGAACAGGCTCAGTTGTTTCTGGAGCGTGGTTACCGCGTCCGTATCTACACGCCGTTTGGCGAATTGATTCCCGGCATGGCGTACCTTGTACGTCGTCTGCTGGAAAATACATCCAACGATTCTTTCCTTCGACAGAGTTTTACCGAACATATAGCCGTTGAGAAACTTCTTATGAAGCCAACCAGCCACGCCAATGCTGAACCACCGATCCTGGACGCTCCGAAGTCTGGATTCTCCAACGAACCACTCACAGACTTCAGCCTCGAAGAAAATCGCACGAAAATGCTGGAGGCGATTGCATTCGTGCGTGACGAATTCGGCGCAGAATATCCATTGATCATCGACGGCAAATCCTGTGACAGTCGTGCGACGCTGGTGTCTCGAAATCCGTCAAAGACATCTGAAATCATCGGACGCGTGGCGTCTGCCACCGCTGATCAGGCTTCGGACGCAATCGATGCCGCTCGCCGAGCATTCCCAATCTGGGCCGCGACTCCTGTCGATACCCGCGCGGAGTATGTGGAATTGATGGCCGCAGAAATGCGTGAACGTCGATTCGAACTGGCCGCTTGGATCCTGTTTGAAACCGGAAAACCGTGGACCGAAGCCGATGCTGATGTCGCGGAAACGATCGACTTTTGCATGTACTATGCGCACGAGATGCGACGCCTGGCAATGCCGCAACAGTGTGATTTTCTGGGTGAAGAAAATAGCTACATCTATAGGCCACGAGGTGTCTGCGTTGCGATTTCGCCATGGAATTTTCCAATGGCAATCCTGGCTGGCATGACTGTCGCTGCCATGGTCTCCGGTAACACGGTTATCATGAAACCTGCCGAACAATCATCGGTTGTCGCGGCAAAATTAATGGAAATTATCAGGAATTCAAGCGTTCCCGATGGAGTTGTGAATTTCCTGCCTGGCATCGGCGAAGACCTCGGCCCAATCCTGGTGAGTCATCCAGACGTCGATCTTGTCGCATTCACGGGATCGCAGGAAGTGGGGCTCGAAATCAATCGCTCCGCAGCCGATACGGACAAACGTCAACAAAACGTCCGCCGAGTCATCGCGGAAATGGGCGGCAAGAACGCGATCATTGTTGATGACGACGCTGACCTTGATGAAGCCGTTGTGGGTGTCATTAAAAGTGCGTTTGGATATGCCGGCCAGAAATGCTCGGCGTGTTCACGAGTGATTGTGCTGGAATCGGCATACAATCAATTCATCGATCGTCTCGTGGATGCAACAAAGAGCCTTGCCATGGGCGTTGCTGAAGATCCAGCCACAAAGATCGGGCCGGTGATTGATGAGGATGCTCGTGATCGCATACTGCTGACGATCAAAAAGGTTGATCCGGAACACGGTGGCATTCTGAAGCTGGCGATCGATCCGGGGCCGCTGGCCAAACAGGGTACTTTCGTTGGTCCCCACATTTTTATCGATGTCGATCCAACATCACCGCTGGCTCAGAAGGAAATCTTCGGCCCTGTGCTGGCAGTCATCCGCGCGAAGAATCTGGACGAAGCCTTCAACATAGCGAACGGCACCAAATACGCACTCACTGGTGGGATTTATAGCCGCAGTCCGATGACGCTTCGTCGAGCCCGCAATGAATTCGAAGTGGGCAATCTGTACCTCAACCGTGAAATCACCGGCGCACTTGTGCATCGTCATCCGTTCGGTGGTTACAAGATGTCGGGCATCGGCAGTAAAGCCGGCGGCCCTGATTACCTGCATCAGTTTATGATCCCTGTCAACATCTCCGAAAACACCATGCGTCGCGGGTTTGCCCCAAAGGCGAATGACAAGAAGTAGGATGGTCGTAGCTGTCCGCCGAACGTTTAATGGTTCCATTGGCGATGGGTGTGGCGTCAGCCTGCCGCTATACCGAAGTCGCAACCTCCCCCGTTCATTATTTCAATTGTGTCTTCCTGAATGCGAACCACTCCATGAAAGTCGTTCAGTTTCAACAACCCGGGGAACCAGCTTCCGTCCTTGCCTCATTGGACGTCGAGCGTCCCGTGCCGCGACCGGGGGAAGTCCTGGTCCGGATGTTGTCGACCCCGGTTAATCCATCGGACCTGATGTATATCCGAGGGCGATATACGATTCCCGCTTCATGTCCTGCAACACCAGGCTTCGAAGGTGTTGGCATTGTGGCAGCATCGGGCGGTGGATTGAGAGGCCGATTTATGATGAATCGGCGAGTCGTCGTGCTCAATCGACGTGGCGGGAACTGGGCCGAATACACGGTGGTGCCATCATCAGAGATCGTGCCAGTCAGTAAAGATTTAACCAACGATCAGGCCGCCACATTTTTTGTCAATCCCGCAACCGCATGGGTGATGACGCGCGAAGTCCTGAAAGTCCCCAACGGACAATGGTTGATCCAGACTGCTGCAGGATCTGCACTGGGCCGAATGATTATTCGACTTGGGCATGCGACGGGATTCAAGACGTTTAACATTGTTCGGCGCGAAAGCACAGCTGAAGAATTACGCCGTCTGGGTGCCGACCATGTGGAAGTTTTCGATGACTCAAAAAATACACCAGAAGAACTCAGTGCCTCCATTCGCAAGACCATCAGCGTAACGGGTGCTGGTGCGGAATACGTGATCGACGCAGTTGGTGGTGCAACCGGTTCGGCTTTAGTTCAATGCCTTGGCCCAAAAGGACGAATGCTGGCGTATGGCACGCTCAGCAATCAGCCGCTGGTTATCAATCCGAGAGTCCTGCTGACGAACAGCAGTCGAGTCGAAGGATTTTGGCTGGGAAGTTATATGTTGTCAGTGTCACTGCCGTTCAAACTTCGCCTCGTCTATCGGCTGACGCAACTGATTCAGGCAGGTGTTCTGAGTACCGAGATTGCTGACACATACACGCTGGATCGGATCCAGGACGCGGTAAAAGCCGCCGAGGATTCGTCGGTGTCCGGAAAGGTGCTGTTGAAAATAGCCGACTGATTCGCTGGTTGAGGATGAGAATCCAAACGGGCCGCTTAGCGCAGAACATTCAGCAGATTGTTGCGATCATCAGTCCAGTAGACGACGCGATGCTCAGCGTTTGTTGTATCTGGACCGCAAACGACGTCCAATGAGCTTGTGTCACGCGATAAAAGCATCCAGACAGAATCAAATGCAACACCGGAATCTGCTCCGCGATCACAGGTCTGCACGCGGGCGTCAAGGCCCGACTCCACAGCCAGCGCCCTGACCACAGGTTCAAGGTCAAAATACGAATTTGAAATATGCACGGCAAGGATCCCTTTATTTTTTAGATGCCGCGTATAAATCTGCATGGCTTCTGATGTCAGCAGATGAACGGGAATTGCGTCGCCGGAAAATGCGTCCAGCACAAGCACGTCGAAACTCTGATCAGCTTCGCGTTCAAGAACAAGTCGAGCGTCGCCCTGCACGACATCAACCGTGGCCAGTGAATCGTCCATAAAGGTGAAGTGTTTTCGAGCCAGCGAGATCACACCGGGATTGATTTCATAAAATCGCATGTCATCGCCGGTGCGGCCATACACAGCCAGCGTTCCCGCACCCAGTCCCACAACACCGATGCGACGTGGTGCGTTATTCCTGCCAGCCAGCAATGCTTTGCCGATTCCCGATGAATACGAATAGTATGTTGATGGCTCGCGACGACCAGCAGCGTCCGTAAACTGCCGACCGTGAACGACTCGACCATGGACCATGTCACGCATTGGACGGGAGTTGGATTCCTGTACGTCATCTTCAACACGCAGCACACCGTAAAAATTTCGTTCCACGTCTTTTACGTCGTCTGAATGCTGAGCGAAGAATGCAAAGTAGATGAAGAATATACTCACAAGTGTTAAGCCAAAGTTTAGTGTTGTCGCTTGAGGCACCCGCAATTGAAACTGTTTGTCATCGCGGAGATACGTTCCAATGCACACCAGCAGGCATGCCAAAATTGCCAACGGCAGTTCAAAATAGCCATCGAAAACGAATGGAGCCAGCAGCCCGACGGCCAGGCCTCCAGCAGCACCGCCAGCGGACATTGTCAGGTAAAACGAAGTCAGATATTTCGGGCTTGGCTTCAGGCGAACAAGTTCTCCGTGACACAGCATGCAGACCGCAAGCAGATTGGCAAAGAACAGAATGATCTGCACAACAACACCAAAGACGCAACCTCGCGAAAGCATCATCATGGTCGTTAACAGACTGATCGCCGTGATGGCAGTCATTGGCCGACGATAATAGAACCGATCAGATTCAAATGTCAGAATGAAGCTCAATAAGTAAAGTGTCAGAGGAATGATCCACAGGAATGGAACAACAGCGATGTCCATGCAGACTTCGTTTGTTGTGGCCAATAGCATGACGGACGGCAGCATTGCCAGAATAAACCATCGGGCTCGCGGCAGCTTCGCGTGGTCATCATCCCGCGTGGCAGCGGCAGCCGCATTCTCTGATTCATTAGAGACAGCCGAAGTCGCTGTCTTCCAGCCACACATCAAGCAGCAAAGCGCGAACACCAAAAACAACACGGACCATAGCCATGCCTGAGCGGTTGAAGAAAAGACCGGTTCGAAAGCAAACGGATAAGATACCAGCGCCAGCAGCGATCCCATGTTCGACAAAGCATAGAGCCGATAAGGCGAAGTTCCGGGACACGCCGTGGTGAACCATTTTTGCAGCAGAGGTCCCGTAGAGGACAACAGAAAATACGGTATGCCTACAGTAGCCAGCAACAGCAATGTGATGCGTAGTCCGGGAGCTTCGTCTCCGACAGGCTTCCATCCGGCGTCAGGTACGATTGGCAGCATCAGAGCCGCTAAAGTCAACCAAAACGAATGAATGATCGCCTGGCGTGGAACGCTTTTAAGACACGACAACAAATGCGCGTAGGCGTAACCGCCAAACAGCAGCAACTGGAATACGAGCAAGCACATCGTCCAGACGGCCGGCGTGCCTCCAAACCAGGGCAGAATGAATTTTGCCAGTAGCGGCTGCACCTGAAACAACAGGAATGCGCTGGTGAAAATCGTGACTGCAAACAGTAAGGAACTGCTTTTGCCAGGTTGTCGATCGGTCATCTTCGTGAATCTCGCCTGCAGGGTTTGCCTGGTGTTTTGCTATGGCCTTTTCCATCCGAAAAGTAGCTTCCAAAACACAACTGGGTGGAGGAATCTGCATTGCCGGCGCAGATTCACGCCGGAAATGGCCTGCATCGCATGATCATCGCAATCGAACTCCAAAACCGGTCATGTCGCGAAGAATATGACGATTGAAGCGGCGACCCGATCATCTGCATGGCCCGAATTCGTTGACTGTTTCAGAAAGTCCACGTACACGCTGCGATGTGTGCCAGGTTTCATGTGTCGCGTGATTTCTTTTTTCCTGTGAAAGTCCGCAGAGGTCACTGATCTGCTGAACCTGTTTTCTGAGTAATCATTCATGTCCGAACTTTTCAAGCGTCATCAAACTGTGGCACTGAGCGGAGTATTGGTACTTCTGGGCCTCGTCGCGTTCTGGCGGTCTGTCGCATTCGACTTCGTGAACTGGGACGATGTTTCGTACGTTCAGCAGAATGAACTGATCAGGAGTTGGTCGCCATCCAACCTGTGGAGCGTCGCAACAGAAACGGTGACGCGGAACTACGGACCGCTGACGATTTTTTCATTCCTGATCGACCATTCGATTTGGGGGCTGAATCCATGCGGCTTTCATGCGACAAATGTACTGCTGCACCTGGTGAACGGAGTTCTGGTGTTCCTGCTGCTAAGACAAATGACAGGAAATTCGTTCGTTGCATGGTTAACGGCGGCACTGTTTCTTGTGCATCCGGTTCAGATTGAAAGTGTTGTCTGGATCTCATCCCGTAAAGGCTTGCTCTGCAGTGCCTTTATATTGTGGGCTGCCAATATTCGTCTTCGTCCGGAAGTCACGGCAAAACAGGATGCATGGTATGTTGGCTTGCTGATTGCGGCACTGCTTTCGAAAGCACTGGCGATTGTATTTCCACCGATTGTATTGCTCTACGATCTACTGATTCGACGTGAAAAATCTGCAACAGCCATCGCGCGACAGGTAATTCCAGGATTGCTTTCGCTGCTTCTTTTGCTCTATACCGCCGGCGCACAGAATACCGTTCTGGGTGGTGTGCGTGGACACATGCAGTTCAGTCTGCTGCACATTCTGGCCATTGATGTCACGATCGTGTGGCAGTACATCGGAATGTTGTTCTGTCCGACCGATTTGTGCGTCATGTATGATCCTGCTACAAGCGGCATCGGTCTGAAAGTCCTTTACGGATGCCTGGCATGGGCCGCAGTCGGATTGATGTTCTGGAAAATTCGTAAGTCGCATCCGATGTGGATGCTGGGAGCATGCAGCTTCCTGTTGTTGCTGTTTCCAGTGCTGAATTTCTTTAGAATCACGACTTTGATGAATGATCGCTATCTGTATCTGCCGAGCATCATCGTCTTCGCCATGGCCGCCGGCGCGGTGCATCATGTTCTGAGATTTGCCGAATTAAAAGCTGACAAGTGTGTTCAAATCATCGGCAAAAGTCTGCGAGGAATGGTGGCTGCCGGTTCGATCGCAGCATGTTTAACCCTGACGTTACAGCACTTGCCGGTATGGCAGAATTCGCATTCGCTGTGGACGCATGCGATCCAACAATATCCTAAAATGCCCGTCCTGCGAATTCAGATGGCGCTCACCGTCCACGCTCAAGGTCAGGAACGTGAAGCGATTCGCCAGTTACAACTCGCGCTGCTGGAATGCCAGCCGGATGATCTCGATCGCGAACGTATGCGAGGCATGATTGATGAATGGCAGACGCAAATTAAACAGCGTCGCAATGTTGCAACCTGGCTTTCAAGCCACGTTGCCACCTCAAATTAGTCAGAAAAGCCTGCGACAATTGAAGCTGAACGGTTGGC
>JAYVNW010000165.1:0-3401 GCA_043758225.1 Candidatus Kuenenia sp.
TCCCGTTTCATGGTCACGCGATTCAGCCAGCTTCGCCATGGCAAAGATTGTCATGCTGCTGGATTCGGAACGGATGATACGGCGACCGGTGTTCACACGCAGGATGAGTTCTCCCGGATGAAATGGTTTTGTCACATAATCGTCTGCCCCTGCCTGCAGGCCGTACATTGCATCCTCGGCGCGATTATGGCTGGTCAGCATCAGGACATAGACATAACGCTGCCGAATGGTCGATCGAATTGCTCGGCAAAGATCCAGCCCTGTCATGCCGGGCATGCTCCAGTCGGAAACTACCAACTGAATGTTTCCCTGTTTCAAACTTGCTAGAGCTTCCGGGCCGCTGGAAACAACAGTGGTGCGATACCCAGCAGACTGCAGCGTCTGCGCGACGGCTTGGCGGGAGACGGGCTCATCATCGACGATCAGAACGTTTGTAGCCTGGGACTGCATGTAACCTTCCCCGTTTGAAACGAACTTATGTCGCGATATTGCGAAACGTCTCTATGAAGGACAGGCAGTCAGTCATCTCTTTTCGCAGCTGAGGAATAAGGCTCATCAATTGCGACACTTCTCCATTGCGACCGGCCGCCTCAATCGCAGCAGCCGTCCGGTTCAGCGATTCAGCTCCGATAATTGCTGAGGCTCCTTTTAAACCATGGGCGGCTTCCGCAGCTGGCAAAGGTTCGCCGGCGGTCGCATGCAGAGTAATCGTGTCAACTTGCCGCATACCGCTGGATTCGAGTTCCGCCAGTAACATCAGGGCAAAAGAATGCTTGCCCATGCATCGAGACATCAAAGTCCTGGTGTTGATGGCAGGTGAGTCGCTTGCAGCGAATCGGTTGCAACATTCGTCGAGAGTCGCAGTTAGGCAAGAAGTCATCACAACATCCCTTGAGTTTTGTCTACGAACCATCAAGCCTATGTTGCAAAAGTGGAACGTAGTTGAATGTCGACCGTGAATGATATGAAATTGCGAATTGTAGCCATCATTTGATCCTTGTATCGAATGCAACGTCCAATGCATGGGGACAATCCGGTATACGACTGCCGTGATTTCGTGGCCACCTCATAAGAGAAGATTCCAACTCGAGAAATAAATCCGTGAGACTGCAAGTTGATGCATTCCTGCTGCTTCATTTCGACAACTTGCCTCAAATTCTCATTATTCTCGCTGTTCGGCAGATACCAGCCATGAATGGTTTTGAACTGGTTCGGAAACTTCTGGAATCTGAAACAACTCCATTGGGGATTGTCCATACGTCCGTGATTGATTCCGCCGTTACCCGAGATCTGATCGCCGCCGGCGTTGGCGATATTGTTTTCAAACCTGTGGATTATGCCGCCTTCGCCAGCAAAACTCGCGCACTGCTTGGGCGAAGAGCAACGCAGCAAAAATTCCGTGACACGCCTCAGCGAATTTCGATGCAATCCACATTGAGCGATGGCAACTCTGAATCCTTGTCCAATATTTTCTCGCCACCTGACATTGGTGGGCAATGTCGAGAATCACGGCCAGCTGTTGCCGAGTCAGGTGATTCACTTTCTCATTCAGGCTTGCGATGAATTGGAACTCGCCACTGTCATTCCCGGGACGCACAGTTTCTGACAAGGTGATCGTCGGTGATTATATCGCGCCTTCGGAAAGCGATGGCGTCTGTTCTGGCATGCTGAGCTTTTTCCGACGCAGTTCCAGCAACTGTCTGCTGTCAATTGGCTTGCTGAGATATTCGTCCATGCCAGCATCCAGCCATCGCACAAAAGCAACCTTCAGGTGAACTCCCGATTCGCTGGCTTATTTGCGAACGACTCCTAAGATCCACAGTTTTATCGTTCCGACTTTTACGAAACGCACATCGAGTGTGGCTGAGCAGGTGTAGCGTCATGAAATTGTTGATCGAGCAGAAAATTCAGGTGGTCTTCGTTGTTCTGTTGGCCCTAATGCTGCTTACCGGCGTGACCGCTTGGTGGAGTGCGCAACGGAACATCGAAAAGTCGCGCGCGGTCAATCACACGCATCAGGTGATCGCTCGGACCGAAGAACTGATCGTCGCTCTGCTCGAATTGGAAACAAAGACTTGTGGCTTTGCCATCTCCGGCGATGATGCGTTTTTAGCACCGCATCAGGGCCGGATCGCCTCGGTTAAGAAGTACTTCGAGATGCTGCGGAGCCTGACGCGGGACAATTCCCGGCACCAACAACTGCTGACGGATCTGGAACCGTTCATTCAAAAGAAAATTACCCACGCGAACGCGGTGATCGAAAGGCGTCGCAGTGGCGACACCGCAGGCGCACTCCAGCTCAGCGTCGCGGGAGAGGGGCAGCAGGCGATGGCTGACATCCGCAAGCGGCTCCGCGAAATGGAGGAGGCAGAGGACCAACTCTTGCAACAATGTTCGATCACGGCCCGAGCGGCGGCTCACACGATCATTGTGGCGGTATTACCCAGCCTGCTGGCCATCACGCTCGTCGGCCTGGCCAACGTCATTGTGCGGCACGATTTTCAGAAGCGGCAGCACGCGGAGACGGAACGCGATCGTTTCTTCAGCCTCTCGCTGGACCTGCTCGGTATCGCCAGCGCGGATGGCTATTTCAAGCGGATCAATCCGGCCTTCCACCAAACGCTGGGCTGGAGTGACGAGGAACTGCTGGCCAAACCATTCATCGACTTCATTCATCCCGACGACCAAGCCGCCGCTTTGTGCGCGTTGGAAGGGCTAGCCCTCGGACAATCGACGGTGAAATTCCGGAACCGCTACCGGTGCCTGGATGGCTCGTGGCGTTGGCTTTCGTGGAACGCGGTGCCACAACCCGATGGTCTGATCTATGCCACTGCGCGCGACATCACGCAACTCAAGGACGCCGAGGACGCCCTGCGTCGCAGCGAACAAAACCTCGAAATCACGCTTCAGTCCATTGGTGATGCCGTGCTGGCCACCGACACGGCAGGGCAAATTACCCGTTTGAACTCAGTGGCCGAACAACTCACTGGATGGACGCAGGCCGAGGCGTTGGGCCGGGGAGTCAGCGAAATATTCCACATCATCAACGAAGAGACGCGTCAACCGGCGGTGGTCCCGGTGGCAGCCGTGCTGGAGACGGGCACGATCCACGGTCTGGCCAGTCACACAGTGCTCATCGCGCGCGACGGCACGGAGCGACCCATCGCCGATAGCGCCGCACCGATTCGCGGCCCCGTCGGCGAGATCATAGGCGTGGTCCTCGTTTTCCGTGATGTGACGGCGGAGTACGCTGCGGCAGATGCGCTCCGCGCCAGCCAGGAAGAAAATCGCAGCATCCTGGAAAGCGTCGAGGACTGCCTCAAGGTGCTAAGCCTTGACGGCCGGCTTCTGGACATGGCCGCGCCCGGGCGTCGGCTGATGTGCGTGAAGGACTTCGAGCA
>JAYVNW010000166.1:0-2827 GCA_043758225.1 Candidatus Kuenenia sp.
GTAAACTCAAACTGAACCAGTGCATGGACGAAGTGTAATGGTCGGCGATAAAATCCGGAGCTTCCGCCGGAACTGAGAATCATGAATCACGAAACACCCATTTCAGATCGCTCAATCCTTAATGCACGTGGTGTGCGCAACGATGTCGATCCTTGGACGCCTTATCATTTTCTCAATGAGCAGGAATATTCAGCGGCGGGTATTGTCGATGATATTTCGACGATTTTTCTGACGAATCGCGAATGTCCATTTCGATGCCTCATGTGCGATTTGTGGAAGAACACAACAACCAGCACTGTGCCGCTCGGTGCAATCCCGGCGCAGATTGATTTCGCATTGTCGCGTCTGCCAACAGCGAAACATGTGAAGCTCTACAACAGCGGCAACTTTTTTGATGCACAAGCGATTCCGCCTGCCGACTTACCGAACATAGCGGACCGCGTGCGACATTTTCAAACTGTGATCGTCGAAAATCATCCTCGACTATGTGATGGTCGCTGCGGAGATTTTCAGAATCTGCTGGGGACACATCTGGAAATCGCGTTGGGACTTGAGACATCTCATGCGGCGACCCTGGCAAAACTGAACAAACAATTAACAGTGAAGGATTTCGCTCGCGCCTGCGACTTGCTTCTGAAATCGCAAATTTGTATTCGCGCGTTTATCTTGCTGAAGCCGCCGTGGACGACGGAAGAGGAGGGCGTTGAGCGGGCGATTGAATCTGTGCGATTTGCGTTTGATTGCGGTGTGAGTTGCTGTGCCGTGATTCCCGTGCGACCCGGGAACGGAATCATGGATCAGCTGGGCGAAGATGGAGTTTTTGCGCCGCCGCGTTTATTATCGCTGGAAACGGTGATGAGAGAAACGCTGTCATGGAATCGTGGACGTGTGTTTGCCGATCTGTGGGATGCGCGACAGTTCGCGGATGATCCGGCTAAGGCCGATTTGCAAATCGCCAGACTTGAAGCAATGAATCTAAAGCAATGCCTGGATTGACAACCGATATCGTGATCCTTGGTTCCGGCTTTGGCGGCAGCTTGCTGGCGTTGATTCTGGCACGCGCGGGAAAGTCAGTGGCGATGGTGGATCGTAGTCGGCATCCAAAATTTGCGATTGGCGAATCATCGACACCGCTGGCTGATCGTACGCTGGCTCAGATGGCCGATGAGTACGGGATTCCAGAACTGCGACCGCTATGTCACTGGGGATCGTGGAAGCGTGAGCTTCCGCAGTTGCTGTGCGGTAAGAAGCGAGGATTTACCTATTTCGATCAAACAACCGCCGAAGATTTGACGGTGGAAAACATTGACTTTCGACGATTGCTGGTGTCGGCCAGTGTGGATGATGAGCATTCGGATACCCATTGGTTGCGAAGCGATGTCGATCAGTTTGTGTTTCAGCTGGCGAAGGAATCGGGTGTTTTGACCTTTGAGCAGTGTCAGTATGCGTTGCACCAGGAAGATGATCAATGGTTTGTTGAAGGCCACGCAGTTGCCGATAGCAATCCGATCAGGATCGGTTCACCGTTTCTTATCGATGCGACGGGTTCGTCAAACGGTGTACTGAAATTCCTGAATATTCCGGATCAGACGCATGTATTGACGACGAATTCGAGATCGATCTTTGCTCATTTTGAATCGGCCGTAACCTGTGAACAACGACTGCGTTCGCGTTCAATCGATGTGGATACGTTTCCGTATCATTGCGATGACGCAGCCGTGCATCAGGTTCTCCCGGACGGCTGGATGTGGCAGCTTCGATTTGATGATGACACGTTGAGTGCCGGATTTATGATTGATGAACGACCGGACGCAGATCATGTTTCAACAACATTCGCGACACCGCAGGAAGAATGGGATTGGCGGATTGCGAGATCGCCATTTTTGTCGCGGCAGTTTCGAAATGCAAAGATCGTACGGCCGGAATCCGGGTTGCAGGGGACGAAACGCATTCAGCGACTGGCAGGGCAAGGTGCTGGCTGTAACTGGGCGGGAATTGCGAACACGGTTGGCTTTATCGATCCGCTGCACAGTACCGGGATCGCTCATACGTTGTTCAGCGTGTCGCGATTGGCCGATATACTGTTGTCTGGCAGCGACTTGGCGACTCGTACGAAACAGCTTCAGGAATTCTCGAACAATTTGATTACCGAACTTCGATTTGTGGATGAACTGGTGGAAGGGTGTTATGAAGCGATTCCCTCTTTTCCGCTCTGGTGCCAGTGGGGTATGTTGTACTTTGCGGCTGCGACGAGTATGGAACAGATGCCAGCGGAGAAGATCGGCGATGTCAGTTTTTTTCGCGCGAACGATGTCTCGTTTCGCGAGATGTTGTGTGAGGCCAGACAACGCCTGGGAGATGCTCGGCGTACTGAAGTCAGAGATCGAGCATCCGGTGAGGCTAACTTCGAAGTATGGCTGAAGTCCGCAGTTGCTCCATGGAATCAAGTTGGATTGTTCGATGGTTCTTGCAACAATCTGTATTCCCAAACAGCGGCTCCAGCGGATGCGTGGTAAGACGATGATGAATCCGGATGAAAATCCTTACGAATCTCCGACATTGGAACGGACGTGCGAATTTCGACTTGCGCACAATGCCATCCTTTGTCGGAAGGGACATGAGTTTGCAAAAATCTGCCTTGTGACGGGGAGAACCGATTACCTTGTGCGACTTCGTATTGGAATGGCGTGGTTGCCGATGACTGCCAAAGTCATCGGGTACAGTTCACCGTTATTCATGTTAGTTGGCCCGATTGGATTTTTGATCTTAAATCGATATTTCAGTCAGAGTTCAAACTAGGCTGTGCAGCAGATTCTAGCTCTGAAGC
>JAYVNW010000167.1:0-3288 GCA_043758225.1 Candidatus Kuenenia sp.
CCGTTTGCTGCGATCCCGATCGCCTCCCGCGCCAAATGCAAGAATGACGCGACCAGTTGTTAAACCTCTGGCCGTGGCCAAGCAGTTGGTGATGCCGTCTGGAGTGTGGGCGTAGTCGATGAATACGGGAAATGCCTGCCCCGCGTCAATGCGTTCCATTCGTCCCGGTACATTCGTGACACGTTCCAGTCCGTTGCGAATTTGATCTGCAGAAACGCCCTGTTGTTCGGCGAGTGCACCGGCGGCCAGCAAGTTCAAGGCGTTGTGCTGACCGGGCAAAGTGGTTTCGATTTCGATCGATGTATACTGAAGTTGCAGCCGCAGTGTCTGTGTGGAGTTCGATGTGTGAAGCGATTCCAATCGCAGATCGGCCGACGGATCGATGCCAAACGTCAGCGTCTTTCGATCGGCAGGCAGCTGCTTGAGGATCGCCTGACAGCCTGCATTGTCGATCCCAAGCAGCAGCGGATTGTCACTGTTAAGCAACGCTGCGATACGAAGTTTTGCGGCACGGTAGTTTTCGGCGTTGCCGTGGTAGTCGAAATGATCCTGGGAAATGTTTGTAATGGCGGCAGCGTTTAAAGTGATTCCAGAGCATCGATGCTGGTGCAGGGCGTGGCTGCTGATTTCCATCACGCAGTCTGTGACCTGATTGCGATGCATGCGTGCCATGTAACGTGCCAGTTGTTCGCAATCCGGCGTTGTCAAAGTGGCCGCTTCGCTTGTTCGACCATCGAAGTATTCCAGAGTCCCAAGCATTCCCGTGATACGGTCAGCTGTTTCCAGAATAGAACGTAACAGCCACGTGGTGGTTGTCTTGCCGTTAGTTCCGGTGACGCCGATGATATTTAGCTTCTGCTGCGGCGAGCCAAAACATTCCATGCAGATTTTTGCATAGGCCGTTCTGGTGTTTGCGACAATGCACTGAGGTACGCCGATTCGAGACGATGGTCGTTCAACAATGACTCCTGCGGCACCATAAGCAATCGCGGAGTCGATGTGTTGGTGTCCGTCGATTTTTGATCCACGCAGAGCAACAAAGATGTCGCCTGGCTGAACCTTGCGACTGTCGCTGCAAAAGCGCGACGCCACGATATCACCGGTGCCGACAAAGCTGACAGCACCCAGCGAAGTTCGCAAACTGATGGATCTGACTTCCATGTCAGCCACGTTCGGACCATCCAGATTAAGAGAAGGAATCACAAGATCCGGTCATTGTCTCCGCCTTCGAAAAAACGGTCAATTGCAGTTTGAAATGTCAAGAACGGGACTGTGGGTGGCAATTGCGTGGGATTTCGATCATAAAGTGATCGTGAATTATGGGTCTCAGGGCCTCGCACGCTTGGCGAACGCTGTGGCGGTTGGATATCCTTCGTGGCTTGCGGCTCGGCTTTTTGCAGCCGCTTGATGAATGAGTCGCACTGGATACGCACCGTTTCTGCAGTGCATATTTCGGAATAGTTTTGTGTAATACTGTCCTTGGAGTTCGAAGTCAGACGGACTTCTGAGGATTTCTGATTGGCCACTGCTGCGACAATGTTTCAGCATAGCCGGCTCTGACGGGACCAGATGAGATGACAACGGATCCACAGCAACCTGAAACCTTTTCAATTTCTCCTTCAACGGATGCGCCCCCCGCAACACTATCCGGCAATGATGGGTCAGTCAGTGAGGTACAGGCGACGAGTTCTCAGCCCGAAGCTGTTACTGAACCCGAAGCAGCCGCTGAAGCAGTGACACCGGCCACTGAAGCTGCATCCCCCGCGTCCGCGATACTTTCTGAGGCAGACGCAGCCATGGAATCTATGGGTGCCGTGACTCGCGTTCGAGAAAAGATGGCCGCAGCTTCTGAAGCACCCGCTCAGCAACCCGACCAGCCGTCCCAGCGTTCTGGCCAGGGCCATAAGCCCGCCGCAGTTGAGATTCCCGCTGTCGAAGCATTAGACGAATCTCAGGAAGCTGAAATCTCAGCCGCGCTTACGGAAAGCGGCTCAGTAATGCCAGAAGCCGTGATCCTGTCAGGTGGCGAAACAGAAGAGGGTCCTGATTCCAAGGTCGTGGTGCAGGGAACGAAAGTTCGCGGAACAGTTCAGGCGATTCATGGTGGCGAAGTGTTTCTTGATGCGGGACTGCGACACAACGTCGTGTTGTCGCTCACACAGTTTCCGGACGACAAACATCCAAATATTGGTGATCAGCTGGACGTGATTATCGACGCCAAAGATGCTGACGGACTTATCAAAGGTCGTATTCCTCGCTCACGCCATCGCGCTGGCGGCAACTGGGATGCACTCGCCGTTGGACAGGTTGTTGATTGCCACGTTTCAGCTGTCAACAAAGGCGGTCTGCAGGTAAATGTCGGCAACATGCGAGCTTTCCTGCCTGCCAGCCAGGTTGAAATGGGTTTCGCTGGCAACCTTGAAGGTTACATCGGCCAAAAATTGACCGTCCAGATCACTGAAGTCAATGCAAAGAAACGCAACCTTGTCGTTAGTCGTCGAGCCCTGATGCAGGCTGAACGCGCCGAGGGTGAAGGTGAATTCTGGGCAAAGGTCGAAGTTGGTCAGGACCATAGCGGTACGGTCAAGACCCTTAAAGATTATGGTGCATTCATCAATATCGGGCCGGTTGACGGCTTCCTGCATATTGGCGAAATCAGTTGGACTCGCATCAATCATCCAAAGGATGTTTTGACAGAAGGCCAGCAGGTTGATGTCAAAATCCTGAAGCTGGATATTGAGAAAAAACGGATCAGTCTGGGCATGAAGCAGTTGGCTCAGAATCCATGGTCAAGCGCCAGCGAACGTTATGTGGCCGAACGCGTTGTGTCGGGTACAGTGACCCGCGTGACTGAATTTGGAGCGTTCGTCGAACTGGAACCTGGCCTTGAAGGCATGGTGCATATCAGCGAACTGGCATGGCGCCGCGTTGGAAGTGTGGGCGAAGTTCTGAAGGTCGGCGAGACCAAAGACTTCCAGGTTGTTGAAGTTGATTCCAAGCGTAAACGCGTTTCACTGTCATTAAAGGCTTTGGAAAAACGACCTGAGCCGCCTCAGTCAGAACGCAGAAACGCACCAGAACCTGAAGCACCTCCCGAACCAAAACGTCCTCGCAATGAAAACCTGCGAGGGGGCTCTGGAAAACCAGGTGCCAGCGGCGGTGGGCTGTTTGGAAATCCATCGGATTTTAACGCCTAGTGGATCGGTAATCCGAACTTGATGCGAGAAACCTTCAGTGACCGACCTGGACCTGAATGATTTCGAAATCGGGCGGGAGCTTCGTTCGTAT
>JAYVNW010000168.1:0-2574 GCA_043758225.1 Candidatus Kuenenia sp.
CTTCAGAGTGTAGCGCGATGATTCAGCGGCTTCAATCGTGACGGTGATTTCGGATGGCAACCTGAAACGAGCAATTTGGCGCGCAGCAAAAAGGCCGACGCATGATCGTCGGCCTTTCAGATGATTCGGACAGCAGTGCCGTCGATTAGCGTGACATGAATACCACGACCTGACCGACTTCGACTTTCAACATCACGTCGTCAATCGTTGGCAGTGTTGTAACGATGGCTTTCATGGATGCCTTGTCGAAGTTGATCCATTCGGCAGATGTGCCGTTGGAAGATTCACCGACGGTGTTGTACATCTTGCGAATGTTCGGACGATTTCGCAGAGTCACAACGTCACCTGGCTTGACCATGATGCCCGGCTTGTTGACGGTCTTGCCGTTCAACTGGAAGTGGCGATGCACGATGCCCTGACGAGCTTGTGGTCGTGTCAGAGTGAATCCAGCACGGCGGACAACGTTGTCCAGACGGCGTTCACAAAGTATCAACAAGGTCGAACCAGTGTTTCCCGCAGTTCGCTTCGCAATATCGAAGTAGCGAAACAGCTGACGATCACGCAGTCCGTAGTAGAACTTGATCTTCTGCTTTTCTGTCAGAGCGGCACCGTAAGTGGTTGGCTTCTTCCGGCGCTTGTGCATGCCTGGAGGAAACTCTTTCTTTTCTGAAGCCTTGATCGCTCCAGCGCTTTCGTAAACATTCATTCCCAGACGGCGATTGACGCGTCCTTTCGGACCTGTGTAACGACCCATTTTCCCTGAAAACTCCAAAAAATTACTCTGTGCTCCACACCATCGCTTCGACACGCGCGAAACGACCGTCACCTTTTTCCAGTGAACAAAGTGTCTGCTGAGACACCAAAACGCTGGATCTGACAGGCAAGATCCGCAATTAAGCGGCTGCGTGTGGAGAAAACACCCGCGTGGCTGAATGCCGTTTTGCGGGGAACGGGAAAGAGTATCGACAACAGATTCGTCGATCAACGCCGGGAATCACTTCATACCGCGAAAACGGTGGAATCAGCCTGTTTTCTCAGCACCAACATCGGACAATCCATGGCATCCCGTGGCAATTTTTGGAAGATTCGTGCCAGTTCCAAGGGGTAACAACTGTAAAAGTTCCGTGCTTTTCGAGGAACCAGCGCAACTGCCGCAAGATCCACAATTTCCCTTTTTGCCGCTGCGCAGAAACGCCCAAACGCGATTCAGCAGGATCGCGGCTGCGATTGTCAGGATGAAAATTGTTGTGATTGATTGCCAGTCCATACTCGAATCGTCCGGCGAAAGTCGGCTTTCGGCAAGTCAACTTTGGCCTGCTGAAGCGGTTTCACCGAAAATTGCGTACAATTGGCTCGGGGAATACGTTCTTGTCGATATTTTGCAGCCTCACGCTTTTTCAGACCTTGGTGATCGTTCACTATACGACCTACTGGCGCGGGGTAGTAGCTCTTCGGTCGCAGTCGCAGCCAGTGAAAAGTTTTGCAGACGCACCGCATTGTCTAGCAAGAATCGGGGGGATTGACGTCCCTCTGCTCTCCAGAATGTCCGTCATCACCAAACCAATATTCTCTGGAATCAACGATCCATGTCCGCTGCGACAACTGAAAAACTGGCTTCCCAACTTGCCGCGAAGATTGCTGACAAAACGGCAAAAATTGGCATCATCGGGCTTGGCTATGTCGGCCTGCCGCTGATCAGCGCATTTACGAACGCAGGCTTTCATTGCATCGGATTTGATGTCGATGCCGAAAAGGTTCGTCAGCTCAAAGCCGGACGCAGTTACATCAAGCATCTGTCGTCGGAAAAAGTTGCCGACTGGATTCAACGCGGGATGCTCGATCCAACAAATGATATGAGCCGCTTGACAGAAGCCGATGCGTTGATGATCTGCGTGCCAACGCCACTGAGCGCCAGTCGTGACCCGGACCTGCAGTATATCGAATCGACGTCAGAAGCGATCGCCGCAGTGTTGCGGCCAGGACAACTGGTCGTGCTGGAGAGCACCACTTATCCAACGACTACTCGCGATGTGATGGTGCCGATTCTGAATCGCAATCCGTCCGGGTTGGTTTGCAGTCGAGATGTGTTTGTAGCATTCAGTCCGGAACGGGAAGATCCGGGCAACCCGGATTACACGGCGGCCGGTATTCCCAAAGTTGTCGGCGGCGTTGACGAGCAGAGTACAGATCTGGCCTGTGCGCTTTATGCTCACGCGATCGTAAAAGTCGTGCGCGTCGCCAATGCCGAAATTGCGGAAGCCTGCAAGATCCTCGAAAATACCTACCGAGCTGTCAACATTGCATTGGTGAACGAACTTAAGACGTTGTTCGATCGCATGGGCATCGACATCTGGCAGGTCGTTGATGCGGCAAAGACTAAGCCTTTTGGCTTTCAGGCGTTTTATCCAGGACCGGGTCTGGGCGGTCACTGCATTCCGATTGATCCATTCTATCTAAGCTGGCTGGCTCGCATGCAGGGTATGAACACGCGATTCATCGAGCTTGCTGGCGAAGTGAATGCCGGAATGCCACGATACGTGATCAGTCGGCTGTCGGAATTTCTGAACGAGCAGG
>JAYVNW010000169.1:0-6302 GCA_043758225.1 Candidatus Kuenenia sp.
GTTCGACCGGAGGATCCTGCAGCCGTGAGTTTGTATCTGCAAGCGTCGAATCTGCCCGGTCTCCGCGGCGCGGGGTTTCATATTTACGATGGTCATCAAAGACAGTCGTTATTGGCGGAACGCAAAGCCGCCGTTGCTGCTCAATGGCCATCGATTCTGGAACTTCGAAAGAAATGCGATGCTGCGCATGCGCCGGTCCCCGCATTGGCGTGTGGCGGAACTCCAACCTTTCCATGCTATGCGGATATGGATGATGCCGGAATTGAACTCTGCCCCGGCACGTGTGTCTTTCATGACGCGGGTTATGGAACAAGCTTCTGCGACCTGCCCTTTGAACCGGCTGCAGCAGTGGTCACTCGCGTGGTCAGTCGTCCGGCGAGTGATCGCGTGACAATGGACATCGGCAACAAGGCCGTCGCCGCTGATCCTCCGAAAGGCGCGCGAGTGTTCTTTCCGGATTTGCCAAACGCGGTGCAGGACAGTCACAGCGAAGAGCATATGGGACTGGTGACTCCCGATGCGGATCGCTACAAACCCGGTGACGTGCTACTGGCCATCCCGATGCACATCTGCCCCACCAGCGCACTGTACGATCGAGTCGCCGTGATCGATAAGGGTAGAGTTGCTGAATACTGGGAAGTCACAAGTCGCAATCGGAAGATTTCGATCTAGTCTTCGCGACGTTCGTCAGGGTCGATCCCGTATTTACGCCAAACGTTCTTTTCCCATTCTAAAGCTGTTGGGCCAGCAACATCGTTCTGTACAACGCTGGCGACAACACCGTTGCGGAATCCGAACTGTTTTGCTTCTGTCAGGAACTGCTGTTTCAGAATCTCTTCACCGTTTGTATCCGAAGGTGTGCGGTCGAGGACCTGCACCACGTAATAGCTGCTGAAATCGTCGTTCGGAACAATTCCAACACCGTTGTTATCGATGTCTTCGAAAACGACCTGCATGAACTTTGGCCCAGCGTAGCGAATCGCCCCGGCAATTTCGTCGGCGAAGCGGATGCTGGAGAGCTCAGCCGTCGGCTGTTGCATGAAATTCATCTGTGGAGTCATCGCCTGTTCCATCCAGGAGAACGGCAGTGTTTGACGCATCGCCAAAACTGTCGAATCCGGTGTGCCCAGAAGTGTCTTCCCGTCCAGCGTTTCTGACATCGTCTTCTTTTCGCCTTCGGGTTTTGCCAGTCCTGCCTCGATCTCTGTCACGAGTTCTTCTGCTCGTGCCTTAACTAAATCACGAGCCTTCTTACGTTTGAATTCAAGGATCACCTGATCGCGAACACCCGCATCATCAAGCGTTGGCACATGGCTGAGAACATGCTCTGTGATAACCCATGCGTAACGACTTTCTCCGCCGTCGGGATCGTATTCATTTTTGATTGCTCGTTGCCCAACAAACAGCGTGGTATCGTTTGTGACGTCTTCCGGAAACGTCGAGAAGATTCGTTGGGCGACGGTTTCACCGGGAGAAACAGTCGCGGCACCGATTGGGACGGATTCGCCTTCGATCATTTCTGTGTACGTCAGGAGCGGCGTCTCAACAAACTCGCAGCCGTGCTTTGCCGCCAGTTCTTTCATCCCCTCGAGAGTCTGCGTTGAATTTTCACGCATCTTCTCGTACAGCTCATCCGGCGAAATGTCGCGATTCTTTTCGAACAGAGAGAAGCGATAACCACTGCGTTTGTCTTCCAGAGTCTTGACGTCGATCATTATTGCGTTCAGTCGATCGTCCAGTGCTGTTCGCACTTTCGCATCAAGCAACTGCTCCCGAATTTCAGCCCTCAGCTCATCATTCAAAGGCTTGTATTCGATCTGGGGAATGACGAAATCTGGCGTCTCTGACTTTTCAAAAAGTGCTCCTGCATGCGTATCGGTGGCTGGAGTCGCCGGAGTGTCTGCGGTTGGTTTTTCTTCTTTAGATTCCTCTGTAACAGCCGCGGCTGGAGTAGCAGTCGGCTCCGAAGTTGCCGCTGGCTCATCAGCAACTGGGGAGCATTGATCGTCAACTTGATTTGATTTTGCATCTGTCGATTCAGACGCAGCCGAGTCACTGGCTGGCTGTTCAGCTTTTGGTTCTTCAACTTTTGGTTCTTCAACTTTTGGTTCTTCAGGGGTTGCAGGTTTTTCGACTGGCTTGCGATACAGTTTGTCCTTGTTGTCGAGATAGAAGGCTTCAACTTCAGCGTCGACAGGTGGAACTACGCTGCTTTCGACTTTCTTATAACCCAGTTCGAGGTACCCGAGCTTTGCCTTGCTGAACTGACGGAAGCCCGGTGATCCAGGTTCCAATTCGTTTGGGAATCGTAGTCGGCCTTCCTGAAAGAGCGTCGCGATTTCGGCTTCTGCAGGATCAGCAACCTGACCTGTGAATCCATCAACATCCAGTCGAACGGTATTCAGTCGCTCGCGAACCTTTGTACGTTTGAACGTAGCGTAATAGACATCCGGCCCTTGCGGCATGCTGGACGGTTGAGGCCGCAGAATCTGATACGCCATCATGGCTTTGATTTCATTGCGGAAACATTCCAGCAATTTCGATTCGGAAATCGGGCCTTCTCCAAAGTTCAGCTTCTGGCGAATATCTGCAAAGTCTTCGCGTGATAGTTTTTCCTGAGTCGCTTTGTTAATCCAGTTGGACACCATTTTGTCGGTGACAACAATCCCCAACGAATCGGCTTCCGCGCGCATCATCTCTGTGAACGTCAGTTCATCCAGAGCGTCCTGATGCCGAAAATTAAATTGAGGAGCATACATCCCCATGCCAGGAGCAATCGCTTTCTCAAAGGCGTGCTGTAAAAATGTATTTGGAATATTGCGTTGTTGCTGCAGTTCCATCATTCGCTTATCGTCGAAATGCCCGAGGGCGGAATCCTGATAAAAGCCAGCATCAGGACTTACGATTTTTGGAAATACAAAACCGCAAACGGCACCGAGGACAGCACCGGCGATGCCAAATTTCATCCATTGGCCTCGACGAATGCCGAAGAATGAGAAAATCATGGCTCCCATCAGGAGTCCGAGCAGCACAAAATGAGTACCGCGATCGCTGAACAGCATGTCCAGCGTAAAGGCCAGCATGGACAGAATTACAACCGCCACCATCATGACTTGCGAATTGCGACGAAAGAAACTGAAAGGGGTACTCATGGAGGAAGACTCGTTACCGTCTGGTTGTTTCTGAAACCGCTCTGCCAGCCATAGACTTGACAGAAGTCGGAAGAATATTTTATCC
Source organism: Candidatus Kuenenia sp. (assembly GCA_043758225.1). Classification (GTDB taxonomy): domain Bacteria; phylum Planctomycetota; class Planctomycetia; order Planctomycetales; family Planctomycetaceae; genus SXXK01. The sequence goes on from JAYVNW010000169.1 coordinate 3,238, forward strand.
CTATATCTGCTCAAACGCAGCGGAAGGGAGGGATTCTAGCCATCACCGTTTGTCAGACAAGGTCAACTGTGATTTGACTTTAGGTCTGATTTCGGGTCTCTTCCCCGCAGCTAAAGGGGCATCGTTGTGAATTGAGGCAACGATTTGTTCGTCCCGACTCGATATTTCATACCCCAATCGTGATCAATCTTTCGCCTTCTTCCGACAGTCAGTACGCTTCCGCCGCCGCAGAATCAAAAATGCAGCAGCATATCGATCTGTGAACGTGCTGGTTCTTGTTCAGATTTCCTGTCTTTTTCAATCGTTTACGCATCCTAAGTCAGTATTTCATGGCAGCTCAGAAAAAAGCCCTGGTGATTGTGGAATCGCCGGCCAAAGCAAAAAAAATCGCCGGATTCCTGGGCGACGAATACATCGTCCGTGCCAGTATGGGGCACATTCGTGACTTGCCATCCAGTGCCTCCGAAATCCCGGCAGCTGTAAAAAAGGAGTCGTGGTCGACGCTGGGAGTAAACGTTGAAAATGACTTCGATCCGCTCTATGTCGTTCCCGCAGAAAAGAAAAAACTGGTCACCGAACTCAAAGATTGCCTCAAACAGGTCAAAGAACTCGTCCTCGCGACCGACGAAGACCGCGAAGGGGAAAGTATCGGCTGGCACCTTGTGCAGGTTCTGAAACCGACAATTCCGGTCACCCGTATGGTGTTTTCGGAAATCACGAAACCCGCGATTTTGGAAGCCATCAAAAATAAGCGTCTGCTGGATGAAAACCTGGTCCAGGCCCAGGAGACTCGCCGCGTTGTGGACCGGCTTTATGGATATACGCTTAGCCCGCTGCTTTGGAAAAAGATCGCTCGCGGACTTTCGGCCGGCCGAGTTCAAAGCGTAGCCGTTCGATTGCTTGTTGCTCGCGAAATTGAACGTATGAAGTTTCGCAGCGGCACCTTCTGGGACTTGAAAGCCGCCCTGCAGGGAAAAATCGGCGAACCATTCGAAGCAGTGCTCCAGACTCTGGGTGGTCGTCGCATCGCCGCTGGTCGTGACTTCGATGAGAATACTGGTCGCCTGAAAGATGGCTCCGACGTTCTGCTGCTGGAAGAAATTCCTGCAAAGGCACTGCTGGAAAAAATCCGCACTCAGCCATGGACCATCACCAGCATCGAAAAGAAACAGCAGACTCGCAAACCCTATCCGCCGTTCACAACAAGTACGCTGCAGCAGGAATCAAATCGAAAGCTCAGCATGACCGCTCGGCAGACGATGCAGACGGCTCAGCGACTGTACGAAGACGGCCACATCACGTATATGCGTACCGACAGCGTCAGCCTCAGTGGCGAAGCCATCACAGCGGCGCGTGGAAAAGTGGACGACCTTTACGGCCCGGAGTATCTCAGCCCTTCGCCGCGTCAATTCACTACCAAATCGAAAGGCGCGCAGGAGGCACACGAAGCCATTCGTCCGGCGGGTACAGAAATGAATACCGCCGATGAGTTAGGGCTGTCAGGTGCGGAATACAAGCTGTACCAGATGATCTGGAAACGCACGATGGCCAGTCAAATGGCCGACGCGATTCTGCGTTTCGACACTGTGACTATTAAAGTCGTTGACGCGGAATTCCGTGCATCTGGACGTACTGTGGAATTCGCAGGCTTCTTCCGAGCGTACGTTGAAGGCTCAGATGATCCGGAAGCCGCGATCGAAGATCAGGATTCTTCTTTGCCGCCGCTTTCCGAGAAAGACGTGATGAACTGCCGGAGCGTCGATGCCATTTCGCACGAAACAAAGCCGCCTGCTCGATTCACGGAGGCGACGCTTGTGCGAACTCTGGAAGCGGAAGGCATTGGTCGCCCAAGTACCTATGCGAGTATTTTGAGTACCATTCAGGATCGTGGTTACGTCCGCAAGAACGGTAATCAACTGGTGCCGACTTTCACCGCAATGGCTGTCACGAAGTTGTTGGAAAACCACTTCCCGAACCTGGTGAATCTTGGCTTCACTGCAGGCATGGAACAGACGCTCGACGATATCGCCACAGGTACTGCTGAGCGATTACCTTATCTTCGTCAGTTCTATACTGGCAGCGAAGGTCTTGACGAACAGGTCAAACACAAAGAGGGCAACATCGATCCTCGCGAAGCGTGTACGCTGACAATCGATGGTCTTGAAGCATCCGTTCGAGTCGGAAAGTACGGACCTTACTTCGAACGAATTGAAGGCGAAGAGAAGATAACTGCGTCTATTCCTGACAGCATCGCACCGGGTGATATCACCAACGAAATCGCGGAGCGTCTTATCACAGAGAAGCAACGCGGGCCGCAGTCTATCGGCATGCACCCCGAAACAGGACTTCCAATCTTTCAGTTGCGCGGGCCATTCGGTCCGTATCTTCAACTTGGCGAAAACAAAGACGATGGCACAAAGCCAAAACGTTGCGGTATCCCGAATTGCTTTGACGTCATGAATATCGATCTTCCTACCGCAATCGATCTGCTGGCTCTGCCTCGCAGAATCGGAAAACATCCTCTCACAGATAAAGTTGTGAACTCGGGCATCGGCCGATTCGGACCCTACGTGACTCACGACAAAGTCTTCGGCAGCTTCGAAAAGAAGACTCATACCTATGAATTCGAAGGCGAAACCTATAACGTCCTGAACATTACGATGGATGCCGCCGTCGAACTGCTCCGCAACACCAAGAAGCGAGCCGCCCCGACGCCGCTGCGTGAAATCGGCAATCATCCTGAAGATGAAGCCCCGGTGCAGATCTTCGAAGGCAAGTTCGGTCCATACGTAAAGCATGGAACAACCAACGCCACAGTTCCAAAGGATACGGATATCTCGACCATTACGATGGAAGAAGCCGTCACATGGCTGGCTGACAAGGTCGCCAAAGGTGGAGGCAAGAAGGCCGGCGGCCGTAAAGGCGCGGCTAAAAAGACAGCTGCGAAAAAATCCACGAAGTCTGACACGACGGCGCCTACTAAAAGTGCCGCGAAGAAGACGCCAAAAGCCGGAAAGAAAGCCGCAAAGAAGAACGAATAGGCGTCGCAGTGTTGCCGACGATCA
>JAYVNW010000170.1:0-1865 GCA_043758225.1 Candidatus Kuenenia sp.
CTGAAAGGCGTTCCGCAGGGATGCAGAACAATAGTCAACACGTCGGATTTCCCGAATTTGTAGAAGTAGAGCCCTGAAGGAGCTAGCTCATCATGCAGACATTCGTGGATCGTCGCCCAGCACAACCAGAACTCCTTCAGAACCAAACCGCCGACGCCGTGATCGCTGACTGCAATCGCGTCAACGCAGAATCCATTGCATGGTGTCTTAATGCCTACGGTGGATTCCGAAACGTCACTGCAGTGTCCAGTGCCTCGGAACTCTTGCTCTCGATTCGAAGTCAACGACCTCAAGTGGTTCTGATCGGCGAGCGACTGATTGCAGCCGTTTCCCGAGATGTTTTTTCCGATCTGGCCGTACGACTTGGCGAAACGAAAATTGCAGTCTTTGCAGATTCGCTGACTGACCGTCAACTGGACCTGATCGCCAATAATCGCGTGACTGGAATGCTCTCACGCGAAGACTCTGTCAAGCGAATCAGCGAACAGTTGAGCCAGGTTTCAGGTGGAACGCCCGTTCTTTCTGAGCACCTCGCAGCGCGGATGCAACTGACGCGAGAAGGCACATTTCGATGCATCGCCAGCGCTCAGATGCAAAAGCTGACAGACCGTCAGTGGGACGTTCTGCTGAAAATTGCGGAAGGTCGCCGTGTGTCCGAAGTGGCCGAAGCATTATCGATTTCTCAGAAAGCAGTCGAGAGTCACAAGTACCGCATCATGCGTGCTATCGGCGCCAATGACCGCGTGGATCTGTGCCGCTGGGCGATCCGTGAAGGGTTGATTGAAGCATAGTTAATGACCTATTTCGAAGCCGGTACATGAACCATCTGCGGCAGCGGTTTACCTTCCGGAATGAATTTCATTGACAGCGAATTCACGCAATGACGTGTGTTCTTTTCGGTGTACCCTTCGCCCAGAAACACATGGCCGAGATGCCCGCCGCAGTTCTTACAGACGATTTCTGTACGATCGCCATCAATATCGACATGACGTTCGACAGCCCCTTCGATTTCGTCATCAAAGCTTGGCCAGCCACAGTGGCTGCTGAATTTCTGCGACGCCAAGTACAACGGTGCGTTACATTGGCGGCAGATGTAGGTCCCGGGATCTTTCGTGTCGGTGTATTCTCCGACATAAGGTCGTTCTGTACCTTTATTCAAAATCACGTACGCTTCAATATCAGTAAGTTCGTTGTATTTTGTTGGCTTGGCTTTAGCAGTGTCCGACATAGCATTCTCTCCGGTAGATTCTGTGGGCGGTTTGATTGCTTCCTGTACCACAGGCTGAACGATCGGTGGTGTTGAAATCTGTCCAGTCTCAACGGTATCGGGATCTGCCGTGCAGCCTGCAAAGAATGTTGCTGACGACAGAACTGCAATGACACGTTGTATGCGAATGTGTCGCACGTTGAATTCTCCGTATTCAAGTCCTGAAACACAGCGAGCACGCGAAAATGCGTGCTCGGAGTGGTGTTAGTAACTTACTGATCTCATATCCATAAAGACTGCAAAGCAAATCAGCTGGAATCTGCCCCGCTGCTCAATCAATGTTTCAACGGAGTCAGAAGCACAGACATCATCTTGCCGCTTTCCATCCGTGGTGCCTGCTCCACGCTGGCAACATCCGCCAGACTTTTCACAACTTCATCGAGCATCTCAATGCCACGTTCATGATGCGCGTTTTCACGACCCTTGAACATGACGTTAATTTTGACTTTGTCACGACGCACGAGAAAGTCACGTGCCTGTCGGACTTTCGTTTCAATATCGTGCTGACCTGTTTTTGCACGAAGTCGAAGTTGTTTCAGTTGAGTTTTGTGTTGTTTCGGTCCGCTTGTTTTCTTCTGGCGTTCGTAAATCACTTTGC
>JAYVNW010000171.1:0-2220 GCA_043758225.1 Candidatus Kuenenia sp.
CTTCTCTACCAACGCGATCTGTATCTGACCGCCTACGTTAAGCTATACGCAAACGCAGGCGCGATGACTCCGGGTCCAACGGCTGAAACTGTTGACGGAATGTCGTTTGCGAAGATCGACGCGATTATCGAATTGCTCCGCCAGGAGCGGTATCGCTGGACGCCAGTTCGACGCACATACATCCCGAAGAAGAATGGAAAAATGCGACCGCTCGGAATGCCAAGTTGGTCGGATAAATTGTTGCAGGATGTGCTTCGAATGATTCTCGACGCATACTTCGAGCCACAGTTCAGTGACCATTCACACGGGTTTCGACCTGGACGCGGATGCCATACGGCGTTACAGGAGATACGCAGAGTCGGCAAAGGAACCAAATGGTTCATTGAAGGAGACATCTCAGCGTGTTTCGATCGGATCGACCATTCGATTTTGATGGAAATATTGGCGGAGAGAATCCCGGACCAGAGGTTTCTCAGACTGATTCAGAATCTGCTGAATGCCGGTTATTTGGAAGACTGGAAATGGAACGCCACTTACAGCGGTGTGCCGCAAGGTGGAGTGATCAGCCCGGTACTTTCGAATCTGGTACTTGATCGTCTGGATCGATTTGTCGAACAGGAACTCATTCCGGTTCATACACGTGGTTCTCGCAGGAGGTCGAATTCGCCGTATGTGACGCTGACGTATGCAGCATCACAGGCTAAGAAACGAGGAGACAGGGAACTGGCTCGCCAGCTCATGAAGCAGGCACAGTCCATTCCCTCGCGGGATCCGCATGACTCTGAATTTCGGCGCTTGTGGTACGTGCGATACGCGGATGATTTTCTGTTAGGTTATACCGGCCCAAAATCCGAGGCCGTGAAGATCAAGCAGCAGATAGCTGATTTCCTTACGGACCGGCTTAAGCTGCAACTCAGTGCTGAGAAGACGCTCATCACCCATTCGATGGATGATAGGGCGAAGTTTCTGGGTTATGAAATTCACGTGCTCCATGAAGACCGCAAACACACTGACGGTCGACGGAGCATCAATGGCAGCGTCGGATTGCGAGTACCAGTCGCGGTGGTGGGAGCACATTCCGCCAAGTACCTGCGAAACGGTCGGCCGATACACCTGCCAGAACGTCTGAACGACAGCGTCTTTAGCATCGTGGCGCTTTACCAGGCGGAATTCCGCGGACTCGTGGAGTATTACCGTCTGGCTTACAACCTGCACATACTTTCGAGTGTGAAGTGGGTCGCGGGACAGTCATTGGTCAAGACACTGGCCAATAAACTTCGGGTCAGTTGTGGAACGATCCGACGACGGTTCACGAAAGTGCTGATGACGCTCTATAGAACCTACAAAGTTCTATACGTTGCGATTGATCGGGGTCCGGAGAAGCAGCCCTTGGTGGCCTACTTCGGCGGTATCTCGCTCATTCGCAATGACAAGGCAAAGATTTCCGATCTGCCAACGCCAATTTGGAGTGGCAGAAGTGAATTAGCGCAGCGACTGCTGGCGGGCAAATGTGAGTTGTGTGAATCGGAAGACCGAGTTGAGGTCCACCATATTCACAAACTTGCTGACCTCAAAGGCAAGAGTCGCTGGGAAAAAGTGATGGCAGCCAGACGCCGAAAAACACTCGTCGTCTGTCAGTCATGCCACAATTTGATTCACTCGGGAAGATACGACGGACCTGCACTCCGACATAACATCACTGGAGAGCCGGATGCGGTGAAAGCCGCACGTCCGGTTCGGAGGGGAGTGGTTGGAAAAGTGCCTCGCAAGAGGTAACTCGCTGGCTTCTTACCCTACTGCTCGCCCAGTTCAAAGGAGGCTCGTTGGAGTAACCCCGTTGGTTCACGCTCACTCAGTTTGTGAGATGAACTTACTTCGGACTAATCCCAGCGTTCTATCCTATAGCAAGGGCATCGGCCCTTGACCCGGATGCGAGCTGCCGCTCGAAAGAGAAGGCGGCGCTTCCGTTGGTCGCTCACTGACATGCTGATGCGATGTGAGTGATGTTGAAACCAAACTGTATCCCGATGAAACGACTCGGGATTTGTTCTTTTCATATGTAATCTTGAATTCGGGCGAGGCGGACATGCTGAGTGATCAACTGTGGTTGACACTGAGTCGGTCCTGGACAAAGCGGGTGTGGCAAAGGAATGCCGAATCCCGTCACGGGGGCTCATGGGCTTGCTGTCATGGCGAGTTCGTTCAACCGTGCTGACGTGG
>JAYVNW010000172.1:0-18119 GCA_043758225.1 Candidatus Kuenenia sp.
AGTACAGCCCCTGTCATTACAAGAAATAAACTGGAGTCAAGTTGCAGTCTTCGAGCCGTAACGGCGGCCATGGCAGCCAGTTCCGTTGCAGCATGGTGAGCAAGATCAATGGCCACTAAATCACCCTTACCGGTCGCAGTGAACGCCAACGCGGCCAGTCCAGCCACAACCGCACGAGGCACTTCTTGTGAATAAACTGCGCTGACAATTTCCTCTGGCGATGACAACTGCAGACATGCAAGCACATCAGCGACCAGACATGTCTGGTCACCTCGCCCATCGACCGCTCGTGAAACTGCCTGCAGCACCGACCTGCCAATGCTGAACGCGCTGCCTTCATCGCTGAATAAGTAGCCCCAACCACCACTCCGAGCGATCTCGCCACGTGAATTTCGCCCCCAGGCAAGTGAGCCGGTGCCAGCGATAAGAGCGACGCCGCACCCATCACCTCCATTCGCATGCAGCAGGGGAACGGCGTCATTGACAACTTCAATTCGACCGGCCAGACGCGAGAACTCGGCCCATTCTATAATGACGCGGCGATCTGAGTTTCTGTCGGCTCCAGCAAGCCCCAGGCAAGCCGTCGCGACCGTCGCACGTGGTATGCCTGCATCCATGAACGCGGCATTGATTGCCGCATCCAGATTGTTAGTGGCCTCAACCGGCCCCACGGCACGCTGATTGGAAGGTCCAGAGAAACCTTTCCCAACCACGATCGGATCACGTTGGGGCGAACCTTCTACTTTGGCGGCCAGCCACGCAACCGTCTTAGTGCCTCCGCCGTCGATGCCTAGAATGTGTGTTGTTTGGGAACTGTCTGGGTTGCTCATAGATCCGAGATTGCAACGTCATGCGGCGTTCGTGTCAATTGTGTCGCCAATACAATTTCGTTGAACTTTCTGTAGAATCCATCTCGTCATTCACTGAATTCAAACAAGGCCGCCTTCATGTTTCAAGTTAAGCGAATAGTCGTTGGAGTAGAAATGCCCGCCGAAAAACCTTGGAGCTCGACAAATCTGAAACCGCCAACACAGCTGGCCGTAAAGCAAGCCTTCGAAGTCGCCAGCAATGGTCGCGCTACAATTTTGCTCGCAGCAGTTTTATCAAAGCCTGGCACAGGGTGGTTTCAGTCACCTGAAATTACAGACCAACAGATGACTCATGACCGCGTCGCTGCAGAAGGTGTACTCAATGAACTCAAGGCCCGATTCGCATCGGATGAAAAGTCTGCAAAACAGACCGAATGCGCGGTGCGCACGGGCGATGCCTGGGAGGAACTTATTCGCCTCGCCGGCAACCGTCCGGATACTTTGATCGTCTGCGGTACTCGAGATCTCGGGTCGCTGCGACGCGTTCTTTTCGGCAGCACAGGCCTGAAACTGCTGCGGCTCGCGCCGGGTCCGGTCTGGATCGTGAAGCCTTCATTGGAGGACAACGAATCCATAGATATCGTTGCAGCGACAGATCTGGGCCCTGTCGGTGAAGATGTGATTCGCACGGCAGTTTCGATTGCGTCCCGAAATTCAGCTCGCCTGCACGTGGTTCACGCGGCCGAACAAGGAGCAAACATTGCGGAACTTACCGGGCAAGTTCATGAGCAACTTGCGTCAACAGATTACCGGACAATCCTGTCAGGCGTGAAAGTTCATGTCTCCGAGGGCGATGCAGATCAATGTATTCTGAAGGCCGTCCGAGATGCAAATGCAGACCTGGTGATTCTGGGCACCTCATCTAAAACCGGAGCATCAGGGCTATTGCCGGGCAGCACTGTGGAACGCCTGCTGCCCGAACTGAAATGTTCTATCCTCGCACTGAAACCAGAAGGCTTTCGATCTATGCTGCCTGCCGAATTCTGGACCATGCAGCGAGTTCAACCACGCCATTAATCTTCTGTAACACTACAGCCCTGCCTGTGTATTGATGTTAGCAGGATGGATGATCAAACCTCGACGCCGTTTGGACTTAAGCATCGTCGGGCTCGCTTGCAGCATGCCACGTGGATCGTGAAGACCAAATTCAGTGATGTCACCTGGTCGGCGTTCTGGTGAACCGCCGTCGAGTTACACCCGATCGCCAGCATAGCCATGCAACTCGGCAAATCGGAAGGCGCCATCCGAGTCGCTCGGTGCCGCGTCCTTGATCGACTGCGTGTGTTCGTCTCCGAACAAAGTCGTGGCTTCGAGCCACCGGAATGAAACCGTAGGACAGGCTTCCAGCCTGTCTTGCAGAAATCGACAGGCTGGAAGCCTGTCCTACGCCCTTGATTATTCGTTGGCATCTTCAGTGTTGTAGGAAATCAAGCTGTTCACCTGAATGGAATTCAGACGCTTGCGGCCGTCCAGAAATGCCAGTTCAATCACAAATGCCGCTCCAATGACATCAGCATTCTGGCGTTGAGCCAGCTTCATGCAGGCTTCGATCGTTCCGCCGGTCGCCAGCAAATCATCGACGAGCAACACTCGGTCACCAGGACCAATTGCGTCGCAATGGATCTCCAGTGAATCTGAACCATACTCAAGGTCATAGCTGAACTTGTGGGTTTCCCAGGGAAGTTTGCCCGGCTTTCGAACCGGAACAAATGCAGCTCCCAATTCCATCGCCAGTGGTGCACCGAACACAAAACCACGTGCTTCAGCGGCAAGGATCGATGTGACTCCGGCATCGCGAAACGGTTCAGCAAGCCGGCGAATGACTTCCTTCATGGCATCAGCAGATTTCAGTAGCGGCGTGATGTCACGAAACATAATGCCGGGCTTTGGAAAATCTGGCACTGACCGAATGTAGTCTTTCAGGTTCATGCGGCTTTCGTTTCTTCTGGCGGTGCTGTCTTGTTCTTCTTTAACTTTCGATAGTAGCGTTCCCAGAGTGCTCGTACGGGCGAGGAAAACGCGAAGCCGCAGAATAGCACTGGCAAAGCCATTTCGCGAACGACGAACACCAAAACCATCGCAAACACAATCAATCGCATCTGACTACGGCTTCGACGCCCACGAATCATCTGATTGAATAAATGAGCGTAACGAATCCGCGACACCATCAGGATCGCTGCCATCAGCGTGATCAATGGCAGCAGAATAACAAGGCCCGGTAACAAATATTCGGCGGCAGGTTGAGCCCACGATACGGCCCCTCTGGCACTCATCTGTTCTTTGAGTTCACTGACCGCGATTGGAAACGATGCGACAACGCCCGCTGCTGCAGGCGACGGCAGTCCACTAAAGAATTCGTGTGAATCTTCTTCATCAGATTCAACATTGAATCGACCCAGCCGCAGCAGTGCGCACCACATAAACAGGACGGCGATGCCCCACAGAATTCTGGGATGATAGTTAAACGGTGCCTTGACGATTGTATCCATCAGATGATGTTCAGGGTGAATCAACTGCAACATGATAAAGGCAGGAGCGACCCCGAAACTGATCGCATCGCACAAACTGTCAAGCTGCGCACCAAAGTCGGAAGTTTGATTTGTAAGACGCGCTGCACTGCCGTCAAGAGCATCAAACAGCATGGCGAGAAAAATCAATTGAGCGGCCGTAATCAGTTCCACACCGTCGAAATGATCCGGGCCGACTTTTGCTGCAATGGAGATCGCTCCAAAGCCACAGGCTGCATTGCACAATGTCAGCAATGTCGGCAAAACTGCGAAAACTTTTCGATGGCGAATCTTGCGAGACGGAGCTGAAGGCTCGATGTCTGTGCTGATATCTGACATACAGTGTCGGCCTGTTATCAACTCTGTAAATGCGGTCGTGAATCGCTGTACTGAAGGTCGAACCCCTCACTTGCCGGGATCAAACTAATTTCCTGTCGCGTACGCAGCGAGCACGCTGGTTCCGGCTTTGACCTTATCCCCAAGTCGCACGCGGATTTCAAGACCTTCCTCCGCCGGAAGCACAAGTTCTGTCCGCGAGCCCAATTTAATCATCCCAAACTGTTCGCCACGAGACATTTCGTCGCCAGGTTTCAGCCAACAGACAATCCTGCGAGCAATCGCACCGGTGATTTGCCGCACAATCATGCTGCGAAACGGTGCCTGATTTTCCTCCATCATCACGGCCAATTGTTCGTTTTCCCGAGCCGACTCAGGACGCAACGCATTGAGATATTTTCCCGGTCGATATCGCAGTCCGACAACTCGCCCGGCGATAGGCGCGCGGTTGATGTGGACGTTAAAGATCGACAGGAAGATGCCGATTTTCTTTGCAGGTCCGCCGATGTAGTCGTCGAAAGGAATCTCTTCGATATCTACGATCTTTCCATCCGCTGGTGAGACCACTAATCCCGGCTCCGGCGGACTGATGCGAGTTGGATTGCGGAAGAACCACGCAATCAAACTACCGATAACAGCCGCCGTGACGGCCAACAGAATGGCAACGACTTGCATCGCGCCGGCCGACTGACTCGCCAGCCATCCGAATCCTGCAGTGGCAACGATTGCAGTGCCACACATCAGAAACAATTCTGCCAGTCCGACCCGTGCGAATGGCAACTGGTCTCGCCAGACAAACGGGTCATCCTTGAGATCCCAGTACCAGCCGCCTTGATTGCGATAGAACTTCAGATCGCGTGGGTCAAGCACTTCGTGCGGACAAGGATTGAAGTCGCCCTTGCGGCATGCGGCCATGCGAGCAACATAGCCGCGACGGACCGTCTTCAGCCAGCACCGTCGCACTCGGCCCCATGCTTTTTCCAGATGGATAACAACGCCGCTGCCCGGTTGAATATCTTTCAGTTGTGAATCCATCGGCCACAATTCGCGCGGACCTGTGCGCACTGCGACGTTTGGCAATGGATTTGATGCCGCAGGCGATTTAGAAAATTCTGACATGTCACCATTCAATTAAACACGGTCGCTCAAGTATGAATCGTTTTATTACGGCGTTTTTGCGGCATCGCCAGCAATTGCTCCCGCCATTGCGACGGGTGGTATGGAGTCCTTGATCTCCTTGGGCTTATTGATCATCACAAGCACCATTCCGGCAGTCGCAATCAGCAGTCCGATATAAAACGACGGACTCAGGGATTCAAATTTCTTCCCATGCGCAAAGATCGTCACAGAGACGATCGTGTTAATGATCGGCGCGCCCGCAAAGACCATGGGAGCCACCAGAAATGCCGCAGTCGCGCCGGCTTCTTTCACGGCGAAAATAACGCACAGCGCTCCGGCAGCTCCTGCGACACCAGCCAGAATTCCATAAGTAATGCTCGCACCTGCCCAGTTCAATTTCGCAGGATCTTTTGCTGTCGGATCACCTTTGTAAAAGATGAAGAAGCTGGGGATCAACACGGCGACCAGAAAATAGGCAATTCCAACCATCAAGAACGCACGCAGGTTACTGCCAAATTTTGTCGTGGCATCGTGCACGAGCGGAACATAAACGCCCCATGACAGAGCAGCTCCAGCGACAAAGGCGAGGACAGTCCACTTGATATTCATCGTGTTGGCTTTCGATCTGGTTTTTGAGGCTGAACCTCGCGCCCAGGTGGCACGCTGTTCGACGCACAATTCTGTACTTTGGGAGACACAATGCGGAATGCAGGGAACCTTAATGATCCATGCGCCACGAACTCCGTATTGTAGAGGTCAGTCCCGGTTTGAAAATCGAAGGGCGACGGTGATCGTCATTTCCGAGACTCCTGGTCCCGCTGATTTTGTGGCCCCGCTGATTTTGCGTCGAAGCACTGAAAAACTGCCTACTTTGCAAAAAACCACTGCTGAGCAAAATACCATGTCGTCAACGCAAGGCCGATGCCAATAACGATTCTCCGAACCAGCCTCCGATCCAGCTTGCGAGCCAGACTGGCCCCCAGCCAACCTCCAATCGACGCGGAAACCAGCATCGGCATCGCCAGTTGCCAATTCACGTTGCCAGAGACGACGAAGACAACCACCGCGATGCCGTTGATCATCCCGGCCAGAATCGTCTTCATGCCGTTGACATGATGTATATTGCCGAGATTCAGCAGACTCAGCGTGCTCAGCATCAGGATTCCAAGCCCCGCGCCAAAGTAGCCACCGTAAAAACCAATCAGCAGCTGAAAACCGAACACCAGCCATAAATACTTACGGGTTGGTGCGGCACCAGACAAATCATCGGTTTCATTCAACTCCTTCAACTTAGCCGCTGGAATCAGTCGCGGCTGCAGAATAAACAGCGCCGTCGCGAGACCGATTAACCACGGGATCATGGCTTTAAACGACGATTCCGGCGCAACGACGACGATCCATGAACCAGCAATGCCGCCAATTAGACTCGGCACCGCCAGCCAGCGCACCCATGACCACAGCTCACGCAACTCGCGACGATAGGCCCATGATCCGGATAGTGCTCCTGGGCACAATGAAACGGTATTCGTCGCATTGGCAATAATGGACGCATTCGGTGTTGCGCCAAGAATCCAGAGCAATGCAGGAAAAGTCAGCAGCGTACCGCCGCCCGCTACCGAATTGATCGCCCCTGCGATCAGCGCCGCTGGACACAGAATGAGATAAGCCTGCCAAAGTTCCATCGCAGTGTTTCAGTCGTCGGATTCGTGTTAAAGTGTGCGGTTAGCCACGAGTTCTAACAGACTTCCGCCTCAGACAAAGCGATTCAGTTCGTGAATCGGTTCAATTCATTTTGTCACGACCGCAGGATTGTCTCGAGGCCATCTCCGACAATCCAGTTCGTTCTGTGACGGGCCAGCCGAAGCATCGTACGCAATGCAGGGAGCTTACAGCACGATCGGAGAGAAAACGTGTCGACTCTCCCGTCGTCACGAGGATTCGCCGCATCGTCGCAATCTGAGCGATGGCCTTCTCTGCCGTTTAAAAAATAAGCAACACGCCTTGCCTGTGCGCCGGAAGTGAGCAGACTGAAGAATCCCGGTCCCGGAACGGCAAACCAAATCGAACTGTTTCGCCAAAATCACCGAAAGCGGGTTTCTCGTAGTGGTTAATTACTGACCATCACTTCACAGCGGTCATGTGAACGTTGGTCGAGCAATTCAGTGATACTTTGGGCATACGTTTTGCGAAGAGTCGTTTCATCGCTTCCAGAGTCATTCACTGACACCGCTTATGAACTATCGAATCCCACCTTCATTTGAAGCCTATAATTCCATGACTCAGGACGTGATTACACTCATATTGGCCGGCGGTATCGGCACGCGTTTGCTTCCTTTAACGTCCGATCGGGCCAAACCGGCGGTGCCCTTCGGCGGACAATACAGAATCATCGATTTCACGCTCAGCAACTGTCTGCATTCCGGGCTGAGGCGGATTCTTGTGCTACCTCAGTACAAGTCGCATTCGTTAATGAAACACCTGCGCGATGGCTGGTCGGTGTTTAATCCGTCGCTTGGAGAATACATCACGCCGGTGCCACCGCAAATGCGCACGAGTGATTCGTGGTACCGAGGAACGGCAGATGCGATTTATCAGAATCTGTATCTGCTGGAACGCAGTGGCGCGGCCAAAGTTGTTGTGCTGTCCGGAGATCATATCTACCGAATGGACTATGCTGAGATGATCCGCTTTCACAGCAATGCTGCTGCGGAAGTCACAGTCGCCTGTATGGATGTATCACGTGACGACGCAAAATCCTTTGGCGTGATGTCAGTGGATTCCGAACAGAGGATTACAGACTTCGCGGAAAAGCCAGCAAACCCGACTGCAATTCCAGACAAGCCAGACCGTTCACTAGCCTCGATGGGAATCTACGTTTTCAATTGTGACACGTTGATAAAAGCACTGTGTGAAGATCACGCAGACCCGCAGTCATCGCACGACTTCGGGAATGATATTCTGCCGAAGCTGATTCAGGAAAAGTCGGTGTTTGGGTATCAGTTCGGCCGCGAACAGGGTCGAGTCAGTGTCGATCGATATTGGCGAGATGTGGGAACGATCGACTCATTCTTCGAAGCCAATATGGATTTGCTGCGACCTGTCCCGCCGCTGGATCTTTATCAAAAAGACTGGCACATTAGAACGGCGAACACACAGAATCCTCCAGCTCGAACCTGCAATGGTGTCTGCGGAACAGAACCTCGCCTCATCAATTCCATAATCTCCGCCGGGGCCATCGTGAGCGGCGGGATTGTGATAAACTCGATCCTGTCGCCGGGGGTACGAGTCGATGCAGGAGCTCACGTTGTTGATTCCGTACTTTTCAATCGTGTGACCGTCGGAGCCGGTTCACGAATTACACGTTGCATCGTCGAGAAAGGCGTCGACATTCCGCCGGGAACGATCGTGGACTTCGATGCGATGTCTGACACCAGGGGATGCGTGATTTCCGAGAAAGGAATCCTCGTGATTCCTAAAGGATATTCAAACTGGTCACAACACAGCGTTCAACGGACCAACACATTCGGAAACACAATTGAGTTTCCTGAACTGGTGAATTCAAAAACAGGCTGAGTGGCCCACAAACTCAGTTACCGATGATTTTGACGAGAACTCGCTTATCGCGTCTGCCATCGAATTCGCCATAAAAGATCTGTTCCCATGGCCCGAAGTCAAGCTTTCCATTCGTCACTGCAACGACGACTTCACGGCCCATAATCTGGCGTTTCATGTGAGCGTCAGCGTTGTCCTCGCCAGTGCGATTGTGACGGTATGTCTGCGGTGATGCGTCAAACGGAGCAAGCTGTTCCAGCCACTTTTTGTAGTCTTCATGCAGTCCGGATTCATCGTCGTTGATGAAGACCGATGCGGTGATATGCATGGCGTTGCAGAGCAGCAACCCCTCTTTAATACCACTCTTCCTGAGGATCTCTTCAATCGTCGGCGTGATGTTCTGAAAACCCATTCTGGCCGGAATATTGAATGTCAGGTATTCTGTGTGTGATTTCATTGATTTTTACTTCTGCTGTGGTCAGAGACTTTCCTTTTCAACTTTCACCACAATGCCAACTGGCGTCATATTCCACGCAAGGCATCGGGCTCGGAATTCTACTGCTGAGTTTCCAGGAGCACATGCTTTTCAAGTTGGATTACACGGATGTTTCCGAAACTCGGTCGTTGTGTCGTGGCACGTTCCCTGCTGCTGGCGAGAATGCAAAGGAGATCATTCGACTGTCAATCGTGCGATGCAACGAAAGCAGCCCAACTCAGGCTATTGATGCGAAACCTCTACAAAACTTTCGTACGTCCCGTGCTGTTCACAATGGACGCGGAACGAATTCACAATCTCACGCTGCGGGCCTGTGAGATCGCGGGCTCCTCTGGCTGGATACGTCGAGCCGCGCGGGCGAGTTTTGGTTTTCATGATCCGCGTCTGAGCCAGACAATTGCTGGAATTCATTTCGAAAACCCAAGCGGATTAGCGTCAGGCTTTGATAAGAACGGTCATGCGATCGAATTAATGGGGGAACTCGGATTTGGCCACGTCGAGATCGGTTCGATTTCAGTCCATCCATCCAAAAGGAACGCGCGTCCGCGGCTTTTTCGTATTCGTGACAACGAAGCGATTATCGTGAACTATGGTGTGCCAAACGAAGGTGCGGATGTTGGGGCGAATCGATTGAAGACTAAAACGTGTTCGGTCCCGTTGGAGATCAACCTGGTGAAGACCAACGATTCCCGTCGGCCATCGACCGACGAAGAAGTCTTAAGCGACTACGAGATCGCTTGCCAGCGGCTGGAAAGTTATGGCAGCGATTGACCGCGTTGGTCTATTGTGGTCCGGGGCTGGTGAAGGAAATTCTTAAGGGGCTGGTTGACCTACTGTAAAGAGATGGATTCAAAAACATCACGGACGCGGTCAACGCTGATCTTGTGGGCTCGGGCCGTGGATGACAACATGTGTCAGTGGTGTCTTAACGGAAATTTCAGGGCACGTTGCACAGGTTCTGGATCAGGGTTCAGTTTGACCGCAAGGCTATTGGGGACCGCCGCGTCTTCAAAGTGACCAGTTCCAAGCAGAACAATGACGAGTTCGCCGTTCGACTCCGAATCGTCAAGAGCATGGTTCAGCGATCCGCCCAGCGCCAGAACGATGCATTCCGTTGTGCGGCAATCGGCCATCGGTCATCAGAGGATGAGCGACTCCTCCACCAAGAAGCAGAGCAAATAGCAGATTTCCCGCAGCAGACAATTACGGCGTAGTTCTATCTGCCCGCCCGCGCCGCGTGACTTGATGCATCACTGTCACAGACTCAAAATCGAACAGCGTTCACGAAGCATCACATGGAGCAGGACCAACCTGTACAGAAGTGTCTCCGCTGCCGCCGAACGCACCAGACGATGTTTCAAAACCGCACGCTTGGAGGGCGAATCTCCCGCTGATCCGCCCGTTGTCAGCGTTTCGGCTCGGCAGGAGCCTCGCCCTCCTGGTTTTGAAACCGCACTACTCCGTTTTTCCGCCTTGCAAGTATTGTTCATCCGTCATGCCTTCCATGCCAGATTTTTTCATGTCATCTTCAATCGGGGTTGTCGTCTTTACTTCAGCTTGATCTGGTGCTTCGATGCTTCCCGTACCACAACCGGAAAAAGTGAAACAAGCGAACACAACGAATATCCATGAAATACGAGTCATTGACAAGCACCTCAAAAAATCTGAAAAACACAACAATGAAAATTGATGGAATCACTTGACTGAAGAAATTCCGTCCGACAAACGGCATTAGAACGACCGCTCACTTCGATTTCAACTCATTTAACTTAAGTGAGTACGAATACATTGATGAACTGGGAAAGCATCGTTTCTCAGTTGTTTGAGGCACGATCATTCAGCGCCTCGGGTTCCGTAATCTCAAGCATCGAATCCACGGCAACCGGGCCGGTCACGATCTGTGATTGCCCGGACGGCCATTGGATCTCGATTCGGTCGATATCGTGCGACGTTCCCAAGCCGAAGTACAGAGGGCAGCTGCTTTGCGACAGGTACCCTGACTTGCCATCGTTGACCTTGACAAAGCTTTGCGTTGCTGTGTGCACGGTCACGATGGCCCCCAAACCGTCACGGTTTGAGACTTTGCCCGTCAGGTCAATCTTCAGAAAATGATTCCTGTGTTCTCTCTCCATCAGATTGCTGACCAGCACCATGGGCTCTGAATTAAAATCGTTCGTGATAATGTCGAGATCACCGTCATTATCCATATCGAACAGCACGGACGAACGCGTCCCCAATGCACCCCATGCGGAGATTCGCGTTACGATCGCCCCGCTGGCTCGATACGCTTCTGCTACCTCGCGGTCTTTCCCTGCAACATCTAATTCAAACCAGGGTATAGCCGTCCTGTCGGCACGACGCGGCTCGACACCCAGCAGATACTCAGCATCCAGAAACGCGCGGCCTTGATTGTTGAGCAACACGGAATTGATGCCATAACGGAACGGAAAATTCATACTGGCAGCAACGAATACGTCTTCGAATCCGTCGGCATTCAGGTCGCCAACACTCAGTCCCCACGGCCAGTAGGTCTCCGCCCCAATGCGATCAGAAATCTCCTGATAAGTGCCGTCTTCCTGTTTTTGAAAGAACGCATTTCCCATGACATGATTGCCATCGGTATTCAACATTTCCGGCGCCACCAGCCCCTTTTTTATCTTGAGCTTTTCGTCTTTTGGATCGACGGAAATGGCCATGTCTGTGTGCATATCGGTCACATAGATGTCGAGCCGACCATCGTTTTCGAAGTCAAAGACCTTGATCCCCATGCTCCCCCACGGAGACGCAGGAAATATCTCGCGGCTTTTCTTTACGAATCGCTGCCCCATTTCATTTTCATAGTACTCGTCGTGTCCCTGCATATTCAGCACGTACAGGTCGGGCCAGCCATCTTCGTTAACGTCCAATGGGCTGGCATCACCCGACCAGGAGGAATCCTGCAGATCGACTTTTGCGGAAACATCGACAAATCGATGGTCTCCCTGATTCTCGAACAGGACGCTGCTCTCAGAACGCTCGGGCTTCAGGTGTGCCGCAAATGCGTCGGGATTTGCCACGCGATATGCGTATTCCCGATCATCAGGACCGGTGAACCGATCGTTCACGACATTCGCCGAGCTCTCTGTTGTGTACTTGCCGACGTTCACCAGAAACAGGTCCAGTTGACCGTCACGGTTATAATCAAAGAAGACGGCGGACGAGGAATGTCCGACATAGTCGAGACCGGATGCGGCAGAAATGTCGGTGAATTTTCCCTTGCCGTCGTTTTCAAACAGAACGTTGGGACTGCGCACGTTCGTAACGTACAGGTCCGCGTCGCCGTCGTTGTCGATATCCGCAAATGACGCTGACACACCGATTGCATCACGGACTGCAACGCCTGCGACTTTAGTAATGTTCTCGAAAGTTCCGTCTCCGTGATTCTTCCACAATTCGTTGCTTCCCACCTGAGTGACAAAGTACACATCGTGTAATCCGTCGCCGTCCACATCAGCGATGGCAAGACCGTTTCCGTGATCGTAATGGCACGGTTTATGTTCCCGCCCCGCATCGTCGACGATGCGATTTCGAAACGTAATGCCACTCTCGCGACGACAATCGAAAAACGAAAAATCGTGAAACACATTGAACTTATCGACCGTGCCCAACTGAGCCTCACGCCGTCTTTGCACCCACGTCGGGTTCAGCAGGTCCGGAAGAACCAGAAGCCGCTCCTGCAACGTCGTATACAGATCCTGCGTCAACTGTTTGAGTTCCGTCGCAGTGCCGCTGTCGTAAAACCCTCGAATGTGGCCCTGCGGGTCGATCAACACAAATCCAGGACTATGCGTGATGGGAGCACCTTTGGCATTTTTGTCTTCTTCCAGCGGTAACTTGAAGCCCTGTCTGGTTAACGCCAATATCGTGTCCTTCGGACCGGTCAGGAACTTCCAGTGATCCATATCAGCCTTAGCAGCCGCTGCATAATCCTTCAGGACCTCCGGTGTGTCATACTCCGGATCGACGGTAATGCTGAGCATCCGGATGTCGTTCCACGCCGGATGCTTTTTCCATTCCTCCTGAAGTTCCGCCAGCCGCGCAGTCTGCACGGGGCAGGTGGCCTCACAGCGGGTAAAGATGAAATTCACCACACAAGCCCGGCCCAGCAAGTGGTCTGAACCGTAAGATTGCCCGAACTGATCCGTCAAAGAAAAGTCGGGGGCACGCATCAGGACCGGTGGCTTTTCGACCACGGAAACGGCTTTTTTTCCGCCCGGCGTTTCCGTTGAAACGGGGTTTGTCTCCGACTTGCACCCGCTCAGCAGCGCAAAAAGACAGATTGCGATCACTTTTCTCATAGGATGCTTACAATCGGATGGCCCCAGACCAAAATTCGAACGACCGCTTTAAAACGCCCCGTTGTCGCAAACCAACATCGTTGATGTCACGGTGAATCCGGTCGGTAGCCTGCGTCTGAATATTCTGCAGCTCGGGGTACGAACAAATCATCAAAGTCCGGATCTGACGCATCAAGTGTATTGACCGATGAATCAATTGTCCCGCGCAGATCGCTTGTGCTTCCGCCAAGAAAGCAGCCCCGCACATTTGAACCGTCAAGGATATCAAGCTCGTACCGGTCTTCAAGCGAAATACCGCCTTTACTGGTGTTCATCCAGAATATGCAATTCAGGAAGGAATTCTGGATTCCCTTGTCATCAGCTCCGTTCCAATTACCTGTGAAGGTGCAGCGATCGACGGTGACTCGCGAGTTCGGGAATACGGTCAGCGCGCCACAGCCGTGTTCTTCGTTGTAGGGGTTATCCGAACCACCAATGTAGTTGACGCCGGTGTTGGACACGTTCCCCGTGAACAGGCAGTTACTGATGTTTGCGGAACTGCCAAACAGAACATCGACGCCTGACCCAGTAATCTGACAACGGTTATTCCGAAAGATGCAATTCCGGATCGTTACCGGATCCGTATTGAAGCCCGCCTGTTCGATCGATATTCCCCCACCGCAGGGGCTCGTGTAATTTTCTGATATTTCCATGTTGAGTATGGTCGGATACGACCGTCCAAACACTTTGATTCCACCTCCGTCCGCATAGAAAAACAACCCCTTCTCCAGGGCAGGATTCCGGGAGTCTGGTTCAATGGAATCCGGCCCTTCCGTGGTCATGACAAAGTTGTTTGCTCCTGTGACTTTGAAGCCACGGACAATTGTTTTTTCCGTGATGCCGTCGCCAAAAAAAATCACATGATTGACGACTGCCGGATAACTCTTCGCAGATCTGTCGGCGATCTCTTCGTTTGCTGCCGTCAGAACCACGTCTCCCTCGGACTCAAGCACCACGCCGTCGTGTTTGCGGTTGAACCAGATTAAGGCCTGGCCACTGCTCGAAGGGCGATATGTTCCTGCATGAACGCGAACAGTTCTGTTGACCGGATCCTGCGCTGCCGATTCGATCGCAGACTGGATGCTTTCACCGGGATGAATGTGGTAGACACCGTCATTTCCGAGAGATACGGTCGGAAAACGAGAAAGCGTCGTGTTGTCAGAACATCCCGCAAGAAGCCCGAGACTCAGTGAGCACTGAAATACCACTTTGGTGGAAAGCGTCATTGAAGCCCTTCGTACCACGAGTCAAATGAAGATTCGGACTGAACGATGACTTTCCCCATGTATTCACCGTGAAACAACCGAACCCCACATAACGGGTCCGCCGTGATTTCAAACGAACGCTCCTCCGCGACACGGAATGCCAGAGGGAATGTGAGCTCCGGAACCGCAATCTGACGCAGGCCGAGATCAGGGATTGCCATCGTGTAGATGTAGTCGTCGCTGGTCACCAAAAAGACAATATTCCTTTCAGCCGGCAAATGGAGCTCGTCCGCGACACTCACGTCGTCTTCCGTGTTGAACTTTGCATCAGGACCCGGAAAGCGGAAGCGCCAGAAGAAATCGTGCCCGACAACCAGTATCCGAATCGGAGTCCTGAGTACCGTCGGCGACCAGGCCGAATGCGATTTCGGTGCAGATCCAAACACCCAAAAAATTCTCCACAGGATCAGACCTGTAACGCCCGCAGCAAAGCAGATCACGATCAGCGTGCCCAAAAATGTCCTCTGTTTACTGGAATTGAATTCCATACGATCTGTCGTCAGAAACGCTTGATTTCACCTTAACTGTCAGCCTGCCGCAGGCACGTACGAACAGAGTTGAGAATCGGCAACACGGCTCTTCCTCAGGCCTCCGTCCTTGCTTCTGTCGCCATGCCTGTCACTGTCAGGGCACTCAGGCATGAAACCAGTGCAAGCCAAAGTAACCGGCTGACGCCAGGGTCGGGCATCAGGACTTCTGTTCGCGCACTTGGCAGGAGAATGCTGGACGCAAATGGGAAAACTAGACCTGCAAGTGCGCCGCCGAGTAAACCGCTGACGCAGCAGGTTGCCAACAGCCGGCGTTGAATTATTGGCAACGTGACTGCGAACGCGACTCCTGCTCCGACTCCCAGTCCTGCCAATCCAAACATCGCGCTTTGAACAACAATCGTCCTGATCAGCGGATCTTCAGGCAGAGCGGAAGACGCGGCAAGTATTCCCCCAAGGACCGCTCCACCGACAGCAAAAACGCCAGCAATCAAAATGGCAAGCAGCCCTCCCCACATCGCACGCGACCCAAGACGCCTCAGCTTCACTTCAGTGACCGTCAGGAACAGGCCCAAAGTGGATGCCAGCAGCCCGAGCGACAATGCAGCATTGTTGTTGCTCGCAGCCAACGAGGCGTCTTGCTTTTCTTTTTGCTGTTCTTCGGGCGCATTACCGCTTAAATCCCGTAAGCGTTCCGATAGTTCAAACACGGGCGGCATGACTTCCAGTGCACCCCAGACCACGAGGGCTACAAACCCCGAGATGATTAATCCAGGCAACGGAGACAGCAGTAGTGATTTTTCACCAATTCGTGTCGGAGCCGACATTCCATCGGACGATTTCCGCTGAGCGATCGCTTCGCTTGCAACATCATCCCGATCGTGACCTTTAGCATCCTCTTTTGGCATGGTTCACCACAGCTAGTACATCGTCGATCACGGGAAGACGACAATAAGAAAAATCGGCAAAATGCGTTTCGACAAATTTGAGGCACTAGAGACGCCCGCAACCGTCGCCTCGCTGATCGTCATTCTGCCATCGACCAGATGATATTACAACCAACTTGTGATCGCTAACTGCCACACCAGACACACTTTCCTGAACGCCCGCATCCTATAATTTATCGAAACCAAAATGCTGGTCTGCGTTGCCTTTCAGGCAACACCGTGAAGGATTTCTCCGTTCAAATTTTCGTAGCAATATGAACTTGTAATTGTGTCCCGCCAATGCTGGTCGAAGTCGCAAGTTGTGAGATATGAAGGCGAGTTATTGTTGAGACCCCGGGGGCCGACACAACAACAGCGAAGTCCATGCAACCTGTGTCGGCCCTTCAGGCCTTTTGTTCATGGTGATGCGACCCACCGGTGGCTCGCTCCACCGACAGAGGCAGTCTCGGCCGGCTAGCTGAATCGCACCCCGAGCTCTCAAAGTCCAGTGGAAATCTGGGGCGTTGGCCCAGGCTGACTTGCGGACGCTCGTTGGGCAGCATCACACTGGTTGAGCGCCACACGCCCGGAGTAACACGCCCGGAGTCAGCCATTTCTAACCCGCGCGCTTCATTTGTCGATGAAGCGTCATTCCCAGCGATGCGTCGCGGGAAGACTGCGTCGCCATTGACTCTGCTGACGCGATAAAATACGCTGGCAACAAGAACAACAGCCCGGTGGATGCGGGAAGCTGACGCTGGATCCGGATCGCCACTCACATTCCATTTTTCGGCATCATTTCTCGCATGAAACAATACCGTGTTCTAACACTGATACTGCTGACTCTCTGCGCGGGCGCAGCCTGGTGGCAATTGGGGCGGCGGCCAGCACCGAGGTTTGAGGTTCCCGCTGAAGTTCCCGCCGAGGTTCCCGCTGGATTCACTGGTTTGGATGAAGCGAAACAGAAGGAAATCTGGGACGCCGAGCACGTGACGTTTGAAATTGAAACCCATGTTGGTCGGAAACTGGTGGCGGAACTTCAGAAACGTTCGGCGGATCGGTTGGCTGGTTTTTTTCATGCTGGTTTTTCCGGCACAGTGCCACATCGGACCGCTGGAACCACCATCGAAAAGTCGTCAATCACTGAGACCACTTATGCAGTGGACAAGACCGGCTCAACAAACCTGGATGCCGATGATTTTTCCCAATTCATCATCGAGGGCATCCAGGCGGTCCCCGAAAACGTAAAAGGGCGGTTTCGCGTATTGAAGATCGCCCGTGTTGTGGATGAAGATTCGTCGGACACGTGGCAGTTGAACGTCCTCCTTACGCTGAGTGGCACGAACGCGAAAGCCGAACCAATTGTTTACGTGTCAAGCGGCAGCATGCGCTGTCGATTTTCAAATGACGACGACATCATTGCCGGACGGATTATCGAGTCATGGAATATTGATTCGGAAACAGTCCGGAGCGGCCAACAGGCATTGATGCAGGAAGCCACGTCTCGAGTCGGATTGGACCGACTGCCGATCACGGACAACTGGACTTGCGAGCCCGAAGGTGTGCGACAGTATCGTTTTCAAACCGCGGTCGAGGACTTCAATTCCGATGGTTTTTTGGATATCGCAGTCGCGACCGCGAATGAGCAGCGGTTCGTGCTGCAGTGGAACCCACAAGCAGGGCGATTCGAGGACGTTGCCGAGTCACTGGGACTATCGCAAATGCGCCAGACGGATAATCGGGCCTATCTGGCCTGCTGGATTGATTTTGATGACGATGGAGACGTCGATTTAATTTTGG
Source organism: Candidatus Kuenenia sp. (assembly GCA_043758225.1). Taxonomy (GTDB): domain Bacteria; phylum Planctomycetota; class Planctomycetia; order Planctomycetales; family Planctomycetaceae; genus SXXK01. The sequence goes on from JAYVNW010000172.1 coordinate 17,735, forward strand.
GAGAATCTCTGTTTCGCAACGTCGAGGGTAAAATCTTTGAGCCGGTTGCCAACAATGGCGGCCTCAGATTTGCGTTTAACCCGATGGGGTGCGTCGTGGCGGACTACGACGCAGATGGATTGCTGGACCTGTACGTGCTCTACCAGCGAGACAAAAACGTAAACGCGATCCGTGACGGAAAGCCGCCAGCGTGGGTCGGCGACGACGATACTGGAGCATACAACCAACTGTGGCACAACGAAGGTAACGGAACATTTGCTGAAACGACACATTCCGCGAAGGCAACCGGCGGGAAACGGCATAGTTTTGCGGCCACATGGCTGCATGCAAATGATGATCATTATCCCGACCTGTATGTTGCAAACGACTTTGCACGGAATTCACT
>JAYVNW010000173.1:0-8477 GCA_043758225.1 Candidatus Kuenenia sp.
TATTTGCGGGGCCTGCGTGTTTTGGAAGAAACGCCACAATATGACAACTTGCGCAGTGTAAATATTACAGGCGACTTTGGTAGACAAGGTCGATGTGTATTTGTACACATCGTATTCCCGCGTTTCACGGTCGGGGTTCCGAGTTGAGCAGCAGGCATTCGCAGATCATTGCGAATTTCCCTGTGTGACTGCTCGGTTGAGCCGTGTTCAGGAGTCGCTTCAGCAAAACATAGAGCCCTGGAATTTTCGCGAAATGATGAAACTCACATTGTTTGTTGTTTGCTTCGCTGCAGGAAGTTCAGTCCGGAGATGCACTTCAGAAGCATGGAAGCATTTTCTTGCGGGCTTACTGGTCATTTCGAGTCTGGCATTCGCGCCCGTCTCCATTGCGAATGACAATGTTGTGGCCGACACATGGTACTCAAGTTTTGAGAAGGCTGAGCTACAATCCAGAGAGCGCGGCGTTCCGATCGTGATTCACTTTCACGCGCACTGGTGTGGTCCTTGTCGGACGATGGATGCGGAGGTTCTCGAAACTGCAGAAGTTCGTGCCGCTTTTCGTGGTGGCATCGTTGGCGTGAAAGTCAACGCTGATGATCGTCAGGATCTTGTATTCCGGTTTGGCGTCACTGTACTCCCGACCGATGTCATTGTTTCGCCGGATGGTTTGATCCTGTCGAAAAATGCTGGTTCACCGGGGCGTATTGCGTATATTGCTCGACTGGCTCAGTTCAGCGTTGCAAAAGAAACTCCAGCCGGTAAAACGACAATTGAGCTCGCAAGTACAGCGAACAGAGTCGTAGTCACCGGAAATACTGTCGCCGCTTCTGCAACGACTGTTCGTGGTGCCATTCCTGCAGGAGCAAGCATAAAAGCATTGCGTCAGGAATCTGAAAACCACTTTGGTTTGCACGGCTATTCGCCCGTCTCTTTGACGGAATCGGAAACATGGAGGGTTGGCGACTCTCAATACAGACATGATTTTCAGGGTGTCAGTTATCAGCTTGCCTCCGAAGAAGAGTTGAATCGATTTAAGGCGAGTCCGGAAAAGTTTGCTCCGGTGCTGCACGGCTGTGACCCGGTGGCACTGGTGAACGATCAGGTCGTTCAGGCGGGATACATTGAACTCGGAGTGACCTGGCGTTCGAAGATCTATTTCTTCTATTCGAAGGACTCGCGCGACGAATTTCTGAGCAACCCGGAGAAATTCGTCCAAGCAAATGAGCTGACGATTCTTCAGTGGCGAAACGCAAAACTGAACTGAAAATCGGTGCTGGTCGAAAATTTACGAGTCACGGTTTCCTCCGCGGAAGCTGTGACTTTTTTGTGGGCAGCCAGTCCATTTTTGCTATGGACTCTGCCTTGGGCGTCAGGAAGCAGGCGCAGCTGGCGGTCGTCCCGTTGGCCCAGTTGGCCTCGATGGGGGAGCTGGGCAACAATCGACAGGGCAGACGTCATGATTCGGAGGAAATTGCCCCGCGCATTCGCGCAACGAGCCACTGACTCGCTCCTGGATGAGTTTTCGAACCATCCCTACGAATCGCGTATGGTTCCCCGGTGTTGCGGCACGAACCATAAAAATGGATTGTTCGTCGCAGAATCTGCGAGCTTCATCGTCAAGGTCGTAGAGAACTTCCATGTGGTCAGACAGGAAGCCAATCGGCGAAATCACTATCCTGTCGATGTCAGCGGATTTGCAGTCTCTGAGATGATCCAGGATATCTGGTTCCAGCCACGGGTCCTGTGGTCGGCCACTGCGACTCTGGTACACAAGCTTCCAACGCGATTCTGGGATGCTGAGTTGCTCGGCCACCAGCCTGCACGATTCGCGCAGTTGCTTCTCGTAGTCTGACGTCGTTGACATGCTGAGAGGAATGCTGTGTGCTGTGAACGCAATATGAACGTTATCGCGTGCTTCTTCCAGAAACTCACCAATTGCTTCTCCCACCTGTTCTGCGAGGACCGCGATAAAGTCCGGGTGATTGTAGAAGACTCGCAGTTTGTCGATCTGCAATCCTTCGGCATCTGGCTGAGCCAGCGCGGTGGAAATGTTCTCGCGGTACTGACGACAGCCTGAATAACAGCTGAAGCCGGATGTGACGTACGTTAAGGCACGCTTAACGCCATCTCGCTTCATCTGGATCGTTGTGTCGTTAAGATATGGAGTCCAGTTTCTGTTGCCCCAGTAGATCGGCATGTGAAGATCGTGGGCGTCGAGTTCCTTTCGCAAAGAAGCAATCAGTTCACTGCATTGCTGGTTAATCGGGCTGACACCACCGAAGTGATAGTAGTGCTCTGCAACTTCCAGCAGGCGTTCCCGAGGTACAGGTTTGCCACGCAGGACATTTTCCAGAAAAGGAATCACGTCTTCACGCTTTTCCGGACCACCAAAGGAGAGGACCAGAATTGCATCGTAGTGAGGTGCGGAAAAATTCGACATAACTTGGGATTATTAAACCTGAAAGGACAGCGATTAACTCTGAACGTCTGCGTCCGGCACGATTTCGAAAGCACTGACGATTTCAGCGGGAACTCGACAAAGCTGATGCGTTTCAAATTTCACAAATGCCCAGTTGGTTGACGCAATCGCGAGCTTTTTGTCGTCAGATGTTCGTACCAGTTCGTAACGACGCATTGAAGTCACGCGCTTCATATTGGCCACCCATGTTCTTACGACAATTTCGTCGCCTGAGTATGAGGGCACCAGATATTCAATAGCATGCGATCGCACAACCCAACCGTGTCCAAGCTGATGATAGGCTTTGGACGGCCAGCCCTGGGCGGCAGAGTGAGCCACTGCGGCATCCTGCATCCATCTCAGGTACGAGATGTTGTTCACGTGCCCAACGCCATCAATGTCGGAGGCGGTTACCTGGTATCGATACTCAAAAATTGCAGGCACGGTGACGCCAACCTTTGCACTCGCATTATTCGTTCGAGAGAACTTCTTCAGGATCTTTTTGCGGCGGATCGCTCTTATTCCACTTGATCGCTCGAGCTTCTGCATCCGGTTCCATAAACGGTCGCACGACTCGCAAGCCAACTCCCAGCGCATCAGTGAAGTACCAGATGCTTTGCGGCAGTTGCGGATCCTGCTGCTTCCACTCTTCGCTGGAGCCTTCACGAACTGCGCTTCGCAGCATTTCGGCAGGATCATCCCATCCACCGCCTCGGACAACGCGGGGGTATTCGGTGAGCGGAATATTCAGCGGGTCGCGGGCAAGCTTATCTGCCAGGCTCGCATAGGAGTCTGGAGCATATTGGTCCAGCACCCACTCGGCCACATTCCCGTGCATGTCATAAAGTCCCCAGGGATTTGGCTTCTTCTTTCCGACCGGATGATAGTTCCCGTCGCTGTTACCATCGAACCAGGCATGTTCGTCGAGTTCGGTTGTGTCGTCACCGAAAGAGTACGCTGTTGTCGTGCCGGCGCGACAGGCATATTCCCATTCCGCTTCCGTGGGCAATCGATAGTAGCGTCCGGTTTTGGCACTGAGCCATTCACAGTACATTCGGGCTGAATGCTGTGTCATACAGATCGCCGGGTTGTTCTCGCGCCCCATGCCGAAACTCATATCAGTGTACGGCGGGGTTGGACGCGTGACCGCGTCGGCAACTTTGTCGCGGGGCGTTGAAGGTTTTCCATAAGCTGCGCGTCGAAGTGAATCGACTCGGTCGCTCCAAACTTCGTATTGGTTCCAAGTGATTTCGTATTTACTCATCCAGAATGGTGAGACTTCAACTTCATGCTGCGGACCTTCGTCATCGCGTCGATTTGCTTCAGCTTCCGGGCTTCCCATAAGGAACTTTCCACCTGCAATCGGCAACATCTCAATCTTAAAAGTTGTATGTGCAAGCGGTTCCGTGTACGCATTCATATCGGCGGGCGTGTCTGCCAGAGCTGCCGGTACTTTCACGGGCGCCGGCTTGTCTTCAGCGTGGACCGCGCAGGGCGTCATTGTGGATAGCGTGAAGCAAGTAGTCAGCAGGAAGAATCGGAATGACTGCAACGTCAGCAATGTCATATTCTTAGAGCCTTGTTTTGGAGGGATTTGCGGTACCGCAGTAACGGCAACGGATGTCTCGATGTCATCGAAAAACTGGCAAATGTTGGATTCCGAGTTCATCTGGGAACACATCGCAAGTTGACTATTGTTCACTATATTTCAGCAATACGCGTTTGCTGCATGGGAATAACAAATGCTGTTCTCCATGCTACTCTGGAGATCCGTCGCTGTCCTGTCTGAACTAGCTGCCAACAAAGAAATCCTTTGCTTTCAGGCAAATCGGCGCCATGCAGTGACAGAGTTGGGCGAATTCGAATATGTCATCTATGCCAATCCCAACGCGGAACGAATGCAGTGTACGAAAGTTCGCTCCTGGTATCGTGAGGGCAATCCAGATACCGCGAGCTTTGACCGATATAACTGGAACAACATGAATTCATGTTCGAAATATTTTTGTGAAAGCTGGCAGGACGCTGACTTTGTAACGCCTGTAACGGATTGGCGAAGAAGAGTCTTTTTGGAGACATGCGGTTGTCTTCGACAGCGTCCGTTGCAACTGATTCCGGTTGACACCGATTTCATCACTCGAACCAAACCAGTCGTGCTTCTGCGGCAAAGTTTTCGACGAGTGAATTGACGCTGACAAAACGCTCCCCGCGTTTATTGCGATCCCCCAGCAGCGTCAGGAGGTGTACTGTGCAGCAGTGTTCCGTTCGAGATTTGATGAGAATTCGTCATGGGCTTGTCGTGCCCGAAACGACTACCGTTCGAGAAGTCGCAGAGCGATTGATCATCAGCGACTGTGATTTGATGGCCGTCGCTGATGGTGGCGGAAAACTCATTGGTGTCGTTTGCGAGAGCAGCATTGTTCGAGTTCTGCTCACAAACCCCGCTCCGGACATGACGATTCAGTCACTGATTATCAGGCATGTGGAATCCGTGCGACTTGACTCCAATATCTCTGCAGCTCAACCTTTATTTCGATCATGCGCAAATACCGCGATTCCTGTTGTGAATGAGAGTGGCGTTGTCTGTGGCTTATTGATGCGAAGTGACGTCATCCGCAGTCTGTTGAATCGCACCGCAGAGAGCTCTGAGGCTAAACCTGTATCGGAAAAAACGTCGGTTGCGGGGCCGGTCGTGGCCGCAGCAAACACGAATTCCAATATGGCTTTTACGCCGCCAAAGAAACGCGTGATTCATGCCGGTGACACTGAATCAAGTGCTCCGGGATATCAGCCACGTCCCCACTTCCTGCGAGCTGACGAGGCTCGTCGAGTTCTGTGGGCGGCTGAAGACCGACTGTAGCAGCCATATGCGAAGCAATTCCGTGGTTTCCACTGGAAAAAACGGTGGGACCGACATTTTGGGATCGCACTTTGCCACTCACACGGAAATATTTTTTCATCCGTCGTATCGTCGGCACTGCTGGGTATTACGCCCGCGTAGTGATCGGTCACCAGTGGAGACAGCAGCACAGCATTCAGCAACATCAGACTGCCGAACATCAATCCGGCAAATACATTGGCCGAATTGCCGGATGGACTCTAAGAACCCGACACGACTTCTTTGCGTGCTGGATGTCTCTGAGTTACTGCAGTTCAACACCCAGATCCTGCATGAAGTACTTCATATCTTCCCAGACCTCTTTCTTCGCAGAAGCATTGCGAAGCAAATAGGACGGATGATACGTGCATAGCACTTTCGCACCGTTGTATCTGAAGAACTGGCGACGGAGTTTTCCGACTGCACGCGTTTCGTTCAACAGATTCTGGGCAGCCACGGCTCCCCAGCAGATGATGTAGTCCGGCTGGACGATTTTGATTTGAGCATCCAGAAATTCGCGACAATTTGATGCTTCCTGCGGCAAAGGATTGCGATTTCCCGGCGGACGACAGCGTAACACGTTACAAATATAGATTTCCTCGCGGGTCATTTTGCAGGCTGTGATGATCTTGTTCAGCAGTTGGCCCGCTTCGCCCACAAATGGTTCTCCCTGAGCATCTTCATCCGCACCCGGCGCTTCGCCGATAAACATGATTCGTGCATTCGGATCGCCCACGCCAAAGACAGTTTGCTTGCGAGTCGAGGCGAGTTCCGTGCAGCGGCGGCATTTTGACACAATCGCTGCCAGAGCACAGAGAGCATCGTGTTTCTGTCGAGAATCCGTTAGGTTCTGTTTTAGCAGGTCCTGCACTTCGACCAGTGGTTTCGGACGATTTGCATCCGTGACCTGCAACTCTTCCACAGACCGTAGGCCACTTGTCGGCCGCCGCAATTCAGCAACACCGTCGGTCACCATTTTTGTGCTGGTAGTTGTCCTGGAGTTGCCCTGTGCAGCCGGTGTCGTTTTCTGCTGCGGCTTGGGAGCCTTTTGTAACTCCACATAAGGCAAGTGGGTAACTCCGACATCCGCAAGATGTTTCAGCAGTTGAGCAACAGCGCGTTTGGAGTTCACTATGATTGGCCCAAAGAAAATCGCGTATCGAACGAGAGCGGCACAGAAGAACAGAAAGTATGAACACTTGCAAGTAAAGAAATGCTTTCGAACGGCCCATTGCGATTGACGACAGAACTAAGTAAATCCATCGTTTATGTCAGTATTTCTCGCCTGCTCCCATCTAGAAGATATGTAGATCGGGGACATTGTACTTCGTTCGCAAAACAGAATGTTCCCTTGTACGGTTCCCATTTTGGCGTTCCTCCGTTGATTCGACAACCTCTTTGCGATTTGAGAGCAACATGAACGGGAATCGACTTTGGCTTTGTTTGCCGCCAATTGCTCTGTTCATCTTCGATATTACATTGACTCTGTATGGGCAGCCAGACGTCTACTGGGCCGGCAACTATTCCGTTGCACTCGAAGGCAGTCCCGAAGTGCGCATCGTTATGCAGATTCACCCAATGCTGCTTTACGTGATGATCTTTGCGTGGATCGGAGGCATCGTATCTCTGGTCTTCATCCTGCCTGAAACGATAGCGGAATGGTTTGCGATGGCAGTGCTATTCGGGCATTCGATTGCCGCGTCTTCATGGTTCTATCGACACTTTGATGTCCGCTTCGACTATCAGCTAAAAATGGCCCTCGCCGCATGCGCCGCGGCGGGCTGGTGTATCTGTCACCGAAAATTCACTCAAGCGTCGGCCCATATCGTGCAGCAGCCCGTCTCTCGCGCGGCGAAGACAGTTGCGATCATACTGTTATTGGTCATTGCGTATTGCACGCTCTATCCGCATTGACAGGAAACTGCATGCTCAACGAAAGAACAGGGGACGGAACAAAAGTACGCAGGCCGAGAGTGGGAATTGAATATCCGTTTTTTCCGGCACCGTATTGCTTCTCATTGGTATTCAACGTTATGCTGCACATCCCGCCTTTCGTTTTGCCGTTTCCCTCCTGTCGCTGCCTCCACTCCGGAATTTCCGATGCGAAACATTCGACCACACAACGGTGACGCAGCCATCAGCCGCAGTCGGTTCCTGCAGGTCGGATTCTCATCAGCACTCGGCCTTGGATTCTCCGGTCTTCAACCTGGCAGGGTGGCTAGCGCGGCAATGGCATCTGGTCCGACGTTCGGCAAAGCAAAGAGTGTCGTCTTTCTGTTCCTCACCGGCGCGCCGGCGCATCAGGACATGTGGGATTTGAAACCCAATGCTCCAGCAGAAGTACGCGGTGAATTTAGTCCGATCGATACAGTTGCTGCCGGAGTCCAGATCGGTCCGCATCTGCCACACCTTGCGATGGTGGCCGACAAATTCGCGATCGTGCGTTCGATGACTCACAGTTTGCCGAGTCACGAGCATGCGACACACTTTGTGCTGACGGGCGTCAATCAGACTCCGCCCGGCGCAACTCACATGGCCAGTCGCGCGGACTGGCCGTGTTATTCGGCAACCATGCAGGCTCTGCGACCTCGTGACGACGGCGCGCCATCCGGCGTGATGTTGCCAACGTACATTCATAACGGTTATGGATTCTCCGGACAAACCGGGGGCTTCATGGGAAGTCAATATGATCCATGGCACGTGACCAAAGATCCCAACGCACCAGACTTCAATATCGACGAACTCACGCTGTTGCAGGATCTCACAAATCAGCGAATTCAGAACCGCCGCAGTTTGCTGTCTGCGCTGGATGATCACCATCGATATCTGCAGGAACCGTCAGCATCGCAGTCTCTGAGTAAATCGACAGAGAAGGCTCATCAACTTCTCGGTGCCGCAGGCAAATTTCGCGATGTGTTCGACATGAGTCGCGAACCTGCGGAAGTGCGAGACCGCTACGGTCGCCATTCATTTGGCCAATCGTTGCTGTTGGCTCGGCGACTGGTTGAAGCGGGCATGCCCATCATTCAGGCGAACATGGGAACGATGAACAACTGGGACACTCATGGCGATAACTTTGGACAATTGAAGAATCGCTTGCTGCCGCCGTTCGATAAAGGGCTTGCAACATTTTTGACCGATCTT
>JAYVNW010000174.1:0-3963 GCA_043758225.1 Candidatus Kuenenia sp.
GTTCGAACCTGCTCATTGCGAAGCAACATGGCTCGATCCATGGTAAATCCACGGCCACCACCGCCACCACCGAAGCCTCCGAACCCACCACGCCCACCGCCACCGCCGCCAGGTGGCTGGGCAGATGCAATTGCGGAAACCAGCAATGTCACCAAGCTGTACGCAACAGCCTGGCGAAGAAATCGAATGGACTTCATGAACGTGCTCCCAAACAGAAAGGCAAATATCCCAGAGGACAGGAAATGCGAATTCGCAGTGCCCATCAAACCCCTTCAGGCCGTGCAGGATCTGCAAAACTCATCAACGTTTTTGGATTTTGCAGAAAAAGGAAGTTCGAATCGACTGAGTCACCCCGATTTGTTTGCGAATAAGACAACGTGGTGAGACGATTTCGATCATAACTCAATGAAAAACGGGGATGTGGCGTCGACCAGCCACATCCCCGTTTGCTTTGTAATTGCAGACTACCGCCCCTGCGGATGTTCCATCCAGCTTGCGTTTTAACTGGAAAAGCTCAGACTTGCGACAGTAACCCGCTCCGATACCGTGGACACCCTCCGACCGACTTGGATAAATCGGGCGTTGCGTTTCGCCTAGAAGCCCCATCGTCCGAAGCCAAGTCCATAGCCAAATGGCCCGCCGTATAAGAGGCCCGATGATGAAAACGGCGTGAGTATTCGTGACGGACGGTTTGGCGAGGGTATTCGTTTCACTGGCTGCTTGTGTTCAAAATTGTGCTGCACGATCGTCTGGTGCCGAGCGTTGCCGGTCAAAATTTCCATTGTGGAGTCGTGGCGATAGTTTGGATTCGCATCGTATTCCACGCGATTGAACGGGATAGAATTGTAGATGCGAGAATACGCAGATGGATCAATCGCGATCGTTGCAGGCTCACTGGCCGCAGCCGACCTGGCTTCCACAGGAATCGACAATGTGGATGAGAGTTTCACCGCCGGCTGAATTTCCATCACCCAGTCGTCCTGGTGCAACTGCGGAGATGGAGGATTTGGAAGCTGCAAGTCATCCGAACGAGCGGATTTCGTCGCGTAGATCACGAGGGCGACAGTCGCCATCGTCAATGTGAATCGTCGTGAAAGTTTCATGGAGTCTGTCCTTCAGTTCAACGGTGAACTTCGCGTCACGTTGAGCGGAGTTCACCAAACAGCGTGAAATACACTGATTGGAAACGTAGAACTTGAGGATGAGACCTCCATGTACCCTGTGTCAACGATTGAAACGGCAACCGGATAGAATTCTGAAGTCGAGTAACGAGTCCGCCTGGAATCAGGCATGTTCGGGTTTGTTGCCGATATACATCGTCGCAATTCCGCCCGTCATCTTGCGGAATGACGTGTTGATCAGACCCGCCTCTTCCATAATTCCTGTCAGCTGCGATCCACTGGGAAATTCAGACACGGATTGCGGAAGGTATTCGTACGCCGCCTGTCGATTTCGCACCAGCAATTGGCCGAGTTTCGGCAGGATATTGCGGAAGTACCATTGATAAACCGAACTGAGCAAACGGTTGTCCGGAAGTGAAAATTCCAGCACGATCACTTTGCCGCCAGGTTCACAAACGCGAGTCATCTCTTTCAAACCACCGATCGTACTGGACACATTCCGCAGACCAAAAGCCACTGAGACGACTTGAAATTTGTCCGATGGAAACGGAAGTGACAGTGTGTCGGCTTCCAAAAACACGACATCCCGATCGGCACGTTTTTCTTCCCCCAGCTTGAGCATGCCATGCGTGAAATCCGTCGCAAAAACGGTCGCCGCACTATTCAGTTTCTTGCGAAACGCAAATGCAAGATCACCAGTGCCGGTGCAGACGTCCAGAATTGGTGAATTATTAAACGGGGCTGCCATCCGGACGGTCTGCCAGCGCCAGTACACGTCCGTGCCCGCCGACAGAAAGTGATTCATGAAGTCGTAACGACCGGCGATCTCACCGAACATCTGACGAATGCGAGAACCGGATTTATCAACAGGCATTGCAGGAACTCAAACAAATCCAAATGGAATGCGGCAGCGTTGAAGCCGCAAGGCGCTAGCCGTGGTTATTTTCCCTTTGTTTTTCTCAACCTCACCTGCGGCTACCGCTTAGCGGCTCGCTGCTGAAGTCTACTGCCAGAACCGCGATTTCGACAGCGAGTTAACTCCTCGGACCGGAACATTGGAATCGTGCTGATTCAGCGAGTCGCGGGCATTCTTGCTGCTACAATGTCGCAGTGACTTTCCCTGCGTTCGACGGTTTAAGTGCTCCGGAAACGATCCCATGACGCCAATCGACAAATCGCATAGACATCGTGGCGGCGTAATTCACACGTATCAGCAGTACGATCCAAAGTCGTTTCCCTCGCCAACGGCAGAACAGCCGGATCTGGTGTCTCCCGCGTTTGAGCACATGCTGACTTACGGTTCTACTCGCGAGTTCACCGAAGAAGAACTCGCCAACGCTATCCGACTCGATCCCGGTCAATTCGCGGGACTTGGACCAAGTCTTGATGCACTCGTTAAGATGCTCCAGGAACGCAAGGAAAAGATTCTCAGCAAGTACGAAACGGACACTGTTCAAAAGAAGGCCACGCGGCAGTTTTCGGATGCGGCCAAGCAAGCCCGTCCGCCCGCAAAACTTGCCAAGTCGTTCTGGCAATCCGTCAAAGAGGAACAAATCTACGCACTGGAAAATCTGTGGTATCGCGCCGAACGGACTGATCCTGATTTCGCAGGGCGACTTGTCAGCCTGATGGAATCGCTCGGCGAAAAATACCAGGTCGATCATCTCGCCGCGAAGTACGACTTCACCGGTCGCGATTCGATGACCGTACCGGAAGCAATTGAGATCCTGGACGAACTTCGAAAAATCGATGAGCTGCTGAAGCAATTGGAAAACGCGAAAGAGAATGCTCAACTGGCAATTATCGACATGGAAGACCTGAGCGAATTTGCCGACCCGGAAATGATGGCCAATCTGAACAAGTTCCAGGAACAGGTTCAGCAGTATCTCAAAGATATCATGGAAGGTCAGGGCCTGGCCAATCAGCAGGGAAAAATCCAGCTCTCGCCCAAAGCCTACAAACTCTTTCAAGGCCATTTGCTGCAAACGATTTTCAGCAATCTGAAAGCATCACGTGCCGGGCGACATCAGGGGCCGATTGAAGGTGAAGGCGTTGTCGAAATGCAGCGCACGAAGCCCTACGAATTCGGGGACTCCGTTTCGCAGATGGATATTCCATCGACGCTGATCAATGCAATGCTGCGACAAGGTGATACTCGGCCGCTAAGACTGCAACAGGGCGACATCGAAATTCATCGATCTCGCAACAATCCAAAATGTGCCACAGTCGTGCTGATGGACATGAGCGGCTCGATGCGCTACGACGGCCAGTACATCAACGTCAAACGAATGGCATTGGCTCTCAACGGGCTGATTTCATCCGAATATCCCGGCGACTTTCTGCGCTTTGTGGAACTTCACACGTTTGCCAAAGTTGTTTCAGCAGGAGAACTCATCTCCCTGATGCCAAAGATTCCAACGATCACCAATCCCGTTGTTCGTCTGCGAGCTGACATGAGCCGTGATGATGTGAGCGAAATTCACATTCCACCGCATTTCACCAATATCCAACATGGACTTCTGCTGGCTCGACAATTTCTATCTGTGCAGGACACGCCGAATCGCCAGGTGATTTTGATTACGGATGGCCTGCCGACTGCGCATTTTGAAGCCAGCATTTTGTATCTGCTTTATCCACCTGCTCCGCAAACGGAAGAAGCGACAACTCGGGAAGGGATGCTGTGCAAACGCGACGGCATCACGATTAACATTTTTCTGTTGCCCAGTTGGTCGCAGACTCACGAAGACGTGCAATTCGCTCATCGCCTTGCAGAAAATACCGGCGGACGCGTCTTCTTCACAGCCGGCAAGGATCTGGATCGCTACGTTGTGTGGGATTATGT
>JAYVNW010000175.1:0-7408 GCA_043758225.1 Candidatus Kuenenia sp.
ATCCAGTTCTGGATTCGTGATGGAACGTGATCGACCAGTTGTACGAGCCTTTCAGTCACAGAATCGGATAACTTATAAGCTTTGACTTCGCGAGTGCGGACGGAGAGCGCGGATTGGCGATCGGGGTTGAGCAGAGTGGGGCTGTGGCGATGCGAGCCATTCGAGCCGAAGCTCAAGGCATTTGTTCAAGAAGCCCGGTGGTTGAGCAACGCCCCAGAGAATTCATCAGCAGTCAAATCCATTCCGTTCGGATCCTCACTCGGTGATTCCATCGCGCCATCCTCGACCAGAAAAAATGACTTCCGTTCGTCGATTTCGAATCTCGACGGCAACTTCGATGATACTGGCCAACCGCTCGCCAATGTAGCCATCACGCTCCGCCGTGATGAGCCCGGTCCGGTGAACATCGCGAAACAATAAACCGTGTTTCTCAAATCGATTCACATGGTGTGAGTTTTGGTTGCTGGCGATTGTCCTCGGTGTGCCAGTCACGGCGAGGCGTCACGGCTACATTTCGCACTCGCCGGATAAATCCTCTGCCAGCACGCTGTGCACATCCCGGAGCAATATGTCATGGTGCACAGCGCTTAAAAATTCGGAAAACTCGCCAGTTATTGCCATTGTTCTGACAAACAATGCAGATGTTGAGACTGATCACAAGCCCAGCAGCGGCAGGCTGTCTCGGAAAATCAGCTGTTCTATCGCCTCTTCATTCAGTCGCGGAAGTGCCGTTCCGGTCAGCATTGTATTGAGCCCTCGCAGTCCATCGATCGAAGCCTGAACCGTCGTAAACGGATAGTCAGTTCCAAACAGGACCTTGTTCCAGACGCCGTACTCCTGTACCAGCATCAGACTGTGATACAACTGAAAAGGGCGGTAATGCAGCGCCGATAAGTCGGCATAAACATGGGGATGCTTTCGAATCACGGCCACGCATTCGCCCTCATAGGGATGACCAAGATGAGCGAGGATCATTCGCAGTTCCGGGTAACGAGCGGCAACCGGGTCGAGGTGTCTCGGCAGCGTACATTCCAGTGGTGCCTGAGAGATAAACGTGGTCCCGGTGTGCAACAGGACCGGCAACTGATGTTGCTGAGCGTACTCCCATAAGGGAGCCAGCCATTTTTCATCCGGACGAAAACCAGCGTACATCGGCATCAGTTTGATTCCTCGCAGGCCGAGTTCCTGATGTCCGGTCTTCATCTCATGCTCCCAACCGTCCTGGGTCGGGTCCAGTGACAGGAAGCCAATCAGTTGATCGGGATGAGTATCGACATAATTGCGGACCGACTGGTCGTCCACCCAAAGCCCGCTGAGTTTTGCTTTGCCTCCAAACACGATTGTCCGCACATCCGACACGGACGTCCGCTGGTAGTCTTCAAAACGCACCGTCAAATCCAGTTCAACGCCCGCTTTGGCTCGGCGACTTTGCTGACGAAAATCATCGTTGAAGTGATCGGGATAGCACCAGAAATGGCTGTGGACATCAATGATCGACATCGTGTGCCTCCACGGTTTTGAATACGAATGACGACCACAGAAGTCCGGCGACAACCAGAACTCCCAGGTTGATGTAAAAAATCGGATCCCACTGAGCTCGTCCGGTGAAACCTCTGGCTCCCAGCAGGTCGGCGAGTTTTCCGACCAGGTATTGCGAACTCAAAGCACCAAAGACACCAACGGAGTTCATCAATCCAAACAGCGCGCCGATGTGCTTGCCGCTAATGCCGATCGAGCACGTCCACCACAGCGGCTGGGTCGCCTGAGTGGCAAAACAGGACAGGGCTGCGAAAAAGGCGGCGAGCCACGGGTTGCCGGAAAGCAGACTACACCCCAACATGGCGGCCGCGAGAAAAAACGAGCAGCCTCCCAGCAGTCGTTTTCTGCCAATCCCGCCACGCGTGGCAAACCAGTCCAGCAGATATCCTCCCGCCAGGGTGCCCGCCGCCGAAAAAGCCAGTACCATCGACGCCATCAGTCCGGATTCCGTGACATCAACACCTCGCCCTGACTTCAGATACTTGGGGAACCAGGAAAAGTAGATGTAACTGTTGAACGAACCGCAGGCCATAATCAGACTCAGAAACCAAATGCTTGGATTTCGCACGACCAGATCCCACGGAATTTGAGCGTGTACGTTGGAAGCTGAAGCACCGCGTCCAATGTAAGCGACTTCCGCCGCGTTCGCCGCGTCATGATCCGCCGGATCATCACGGAACCAGACGTAGAATCCCGCAGCCCAAAAGGCTCCCACACTTCCGAACGCCACAAACGTCCAGCGCCATCCGATCACCTGAATCAGCAGCGCCGCCAGAAACGGTGCCAAGGCACCGCCAACCTGTGACGCCGCAAGCAAAATACCCTGAGCTCGCCCGCGTTCATGGTCGGGGAACCAGCGTGACATGACTCGGGCCACATTTGGAAATGCACCTGCTTCGCCCGCCCCGAACAAAAACCGGACTCCCACCAGCATCCACAACCCCGTACAGGCCCCGGTCAGCGCCGTAAAGGCCGACCACCACAGAGAGATTCTTGTGAGCACACGTCGGGCCCCCAAACGATCTCCCCAGCGGCCGGTGGGAATTTCGAACAATCCATATGCCAGCGTAAACGCCATCAGAAAATAACTGGTCTGCGTGTTCGTAATCTTGAGATCAGTCTGGATCGAATCGACAGCCGCCGAAATGCAGATGCGATCCAGATAGAGTACGCCGGACAACAAACAGAGTACGCCAAGTACTTTGAAGCGAGCTTTGGTGATCGGCGAGGATGTAGCCATCACATCATCGACAGGCCACTGAACGGCATAGGGATTGTGTTCCTGCGGATTGACTCCTGTCGAAGGATTGTCGGATGCGTCGCTGTCCGGCGGCTGAGGCATAGCGTGATCCTTCGTTGCGAATGTGAGTAATGATTGTCGTAAACTCTGAAATGGACGTGTCGAAAATGACTCAACGGTCGACTCGGTATCTTTTCAGCAGCTTTTCATCCAATTCAACGCCAAGCCCAGGACCATCAGGCACGACCGCCGACGGAGGTCCCAGATTCAACGGCTGCGTGAGCAGATCGGTCTCATGATACAGCGGCCCGATCGTGTCCGCCGGAAATGCATCGACATCGACTTCAGGAAATGCGGCGGCCACATGCAGCATCGCGGCAGTGCCGACGCCAAGTTCCAGATTGCTGCCAATTGTGCAGCGAAGTCCAGCCGCTCGCGCGATCGCCACGATATCGCCCGTCGCAGCGATCCCTCCATGCTTTCCAGGATAAATGCTGAACACATCCACCGCGCGATGAGTGGCGAGGAGCCATGCATCCTGCAGTGTGAAGATGCTTTCGTCAGCCATTAGAGGTGTGACCGTCGCGCGCCGAAGTTCAGCCATGGCCGCATGGTCACCGGGCGGAATCGGTTGCTCTGCGAGCAACAGGTTCACATCCTGAAGTTCGCGAAGACAGTAGTGCGCCTGTTGAATGGTCCAGCCACAGTTTGAATCAATTGTCACCGGAATGTCGGGACCGCAGACTTCACGCACGGCTCTGACTCGAGCAATGTCGGTGACAGGGTCGAGACCAGTCTTGACTTTGATGCACGTCACGCCAAGAGCCAGATGCTGTTCTGCCATCAGGCGAGACCCTGCGATATCACGAGCCCAGACGACCAGCTTGATGCGGACTCGATCACGCACCTTTCCACCGAGCAGTTGATAAACAGGAAGCCCGACTGCTTTTCCGGCAATATCCCACATCGCCATTTCCACCGCCGCACGAGTGAACGGATTGAGCTTGACGGCGAACTCCATCGCACGGCGAATTGCAGTGATGTCACGCGGGTCACGCCCCAGCAGCACGGGTTCGATGCAGTCGCGAAGCACGGCCATGGCTGTGGCCTGAATCTCTCCGCTCCACAAGGCTGTCACCGTGGCCTCACCAAGGCCAGTCAGTCCTTCATCGGTATGGACACGAACAACGACAAAAGGAGACGTCGCGTGCTCACCGTGTGCCGTCTTTGCTGTCATCCCCGGTTTGAGCGGAACACATACGGGAATGGCCTCGATCTGAGTGATCTTCATAATGCTGTTGAGTCCCCATCAAATTCAATCTGTGCAACTGGACAATGCGAGGCAATGTTCATGTGAGGTATAAATGAACGGGATCCAAAATGCGATTGAATGCAAACACCGCTGGGCAACTCTGTTAATGATTTCCAAATTCATGATTGCTCCTCCTTCAAATAACGGGCGACAACATTCGCTGTGATCCGCGACACTGCATCGTCTACGAGGAGACACGGCACCCAGGTGATCGATCCTACCGAGAACACCGCCCCGCCACTCGGTGTCTGATAACAGACGATCTCTGCACCGCCGTTGTCGGGGTTGGTGCCCTTGGCGAGCAGTTCTGTATCGGGTGGCGAGTGCGGGCTCCGCTTATCGGTCTCATGGCCGGACGCGCCTCCCGGGATTCGTTCCTGCAGACTGTTTTCGCCAAACAGATCGCCGTTGCTCAGGCCGGTGCCCGCAAAGACCCAGTGATCGGCTTTGAGCACTTTGTATGGTGCGGCCGTCATGATTCCAGAATCCGTACAGACGACACCCAGCAGATTCGCCTCGGATTCCAGCGTGCGAGCCATGCGACTGTCGCAGTAAAAGTCGGGGTTCTTCGGGTCTGGCATTCCCAGTTCTCCGCCGTTCGCCGGAGCAAGGTACGTCTTGAAACGAAGTGCATCTTCGCCGAGAAACTCGACTTCGCAATTGAGGCCGTTTCCACCGAGATAGATCAGTCTTCCGCCGTGCTGCCAGACCCATTCCTTGACACGCAGATACATTTCACGGGACCAGTACTCGGGATGCACGCTGATCATCAGGATGGTGTACTGATCCAGATCCAACTCGCCATTGTGCAGATGCAATTCCGAGTAATAGTCGTATTGCAGACCCTCCCGTTCGAGCCAGCCTAGCAGCCGCCATTCGGCCGGAGCCATGCCGCACGGCAGTCGACCGGCGATCGGATCGGTGACTTCCTCATTCTCCCGCACGACATTTCCGGGTTCGGGTCGTTCGAATGACAGCGGCAGGTACTCCTCGTCCGGGAATCCCCAGGCATTGAACGCTCCTGCTGCGGTGTAGCGAATGAGGTCCTGACGAGCATTCACAGTGGGTGTGTCGGGCAGGCGATTCGCATTGATATAGTTACTGCGGCCTCCGAAGTTGTTATAGGCGAGCCATGTGTTGGTTGAAGCGAGAACGGCAATTTTCGCCTGAGGCTTGGCAGGCGCGACGATCCAGGGGAACGAAAAAAATGTTCCGGTCTGCTCACTTTTCGCATGAAGATAATACAGACCCGATCGTTCGGGTCCAACTACGTACTGCGTGTGATGCGGACTATTGCCGTAACCCACTTTGTTCCAGCCGACGCCGGTCTGAGTGAAATCTCCGTCCGGAAGTATCTGCATGACGGCCCGCGGGCCGTGTTCGTCAAACCAGCCCAGCAGTTTCACGAATTCCCGCTTCCACCCATATCGCCAGAGACCCAATCGATACGGTTCGGTCGAGTGGACTCGAAACTCGGAACGCTCTCCTGATTTCACAGCTCGCGGCCAGACATATCCCAGCAGGCTATCAGTCAGCAGACGAAATTGATGCGGCCGGTCTGCATTAACCGTCATCCGCGTGTGTTTCGATCCATAACCCTGCTTGACCAGAGTCACGTCATACTCACCGGAATCCAGATCAGCCTCGACCGCACCTCGCGGCGTTGAACGAGCGATGGCGCGAGTCTGCCCGCCGGACCGAAACTCGATCAGGACGTCGGCCAGCGCCACGTACTGTTCGTCACTTACATAACCGATTAACACGTCAATTTCCTTTCAGCGAATTCTCAATGGGCTCAACCGGCTTTCGACTTAAGCGCCAGACATCGGGTTGCATGTTGTTTCCCGCAATCATCCACAGCGAACCACTGTGGACCACCAGGCTGGCCGCATGTCGTGGCTTCCACGGTGTGTTGGGAAGCTCGGTCCACTCGACGCCATCAGCCGAGTACCAGACATCGTTGTTACAGATCAGTGGGAAAAACTCGCGCAGGGCCGTATCTGGATTCCACCCACCGAGCAGCCACATTTTTCCGTGAAAGCTGAGGAGACCAGCACCATCGCGCGCCGCCCAGGGCGCTGTCATCGTAACCGGCTGCCATTCGTACTCGGGAATTTTCCCAGCCTGAATGTCGAACACAGGTGCTGCCAGCACAAGCAGCCGAAAGGCCAAACCCAACAGACTGCGAAACATCGTTTGCATGTTCTTTCCTTCTGACAAGCTCTGACAAGCGAGGAAGAGAGATTTCGGCTGCATCGTACACGGTATGGGACACAGGGCAACCGGAATCAAACTTAGTCACAACTTCGCGCATCTGCGCCGTCAAGGCTTCAGTAGTTCTGCTTTTCCGCGACCCTCAAGATTCGTCAAGTTGTATTTTAGCATCAAGCGATCAAGGTTCTCGTTCTCGATTTTGTACCATGCACTGTCTTGTTTGTTGAAGGGATCTTCCTGACTGCCAACAAGTCTCGACAGCTGCGTGGTTCTCGCGTCGCGGTCGACCGCTGGTTTGGTGTCTCCAAACATATCGAGCGTGGCCGCAAACAGTCGGAGGCGGCCTTTCGCGCCGATTGCGGCTAAACCGTTTTGTGCATCTTGCCAATGGTTGCCAGATGAGTTGAAATAGTATTGCGCGAATCCTCCGTTATTGACCTCGGAATCGAGTTCCTCGATTGCGCATATGTGCTTCTCGGCAACTGTTAGCGTTTCCCATCCGCTGTTCTCGACGACGTCCCACGGATTTCGAATCCGATCGTCATATCGATGGAATTGGTAAAGCGCGATTACGGCTCCTCGCGATACATCCTCGTTTTCGTGATCGAGGAAAATATCGAACATCGCCAAATCTTTGTCATTGCGATGAGAGCCGAGAAGAGGCAACGCTTGTTCCAGGACATTATCCATTGGGTACTCAAGTGGTTCCTTATTTGCCTCTGCGATGATAGCGAGTAGGCGCGTCCGAGGAACATCCACAGACTCCTCGATGAAAGCCGCCAAAATGCGCCAGATGGGGCCAAATCGCACGGAGAATAATTCATCGCTGAGTAAGTACTTGATCGCTCGTTCGCGATCGAGTTGTAAGAGGATAACCGGAATACTATCACAGACACTGAAGCTTGTATCATCCGGCCACATGCCTGCCACCAACTCGAAGAAAGCATTTTTAGATGAGTCTTCAATGCGACTACCCGAAATTGCTCGTTGAATGCCCATCAACGCCAGCCCTGTGAAGGTGAGATTTCTCAGTGATTTCTTCTTGCGAGGAGCTTTGCGGTGGCGACGTGTTTTCCGTTGCCGGAGTAATTTCGTGGAGCCTG
>JAYVNW010000176.1:0-2011 GCA_043758225.1 Candidatus Kuenenia sp.
ATCGAAAGCTTTGAGCTGGCTTATCGCATGCAGTCTGCCGCTCCGGAAGCACTTGATCTGGCCAGCGAGCCAAAGCATATTCAGGATTTGTACGGCATCGGCGATCCACAGTGCGGTCTGTTTGCAAAGCAATGTCTGACAGCTCGACGACTTGTCGAACGCGGCGTGCGCTTTGTGCAGATCTATTCGGGTGGTATGGACAATCAGCTATCGTGGGACGGTCACAGCGACATCGAAGGCAACCATCGCCAGTTCGCAGGAGAAACGGACAAGCCGGTCGCAGCGCTGCTCAGTGATATGTCGGCCAGCGGACTTCTGGAAGACACGCTCGTCATTTGGTGCGGAGAATTTGGACGTCTGCCAATTGCTCAGACCGGCGGCAAACCGGGTCGGGATCATAACCCGCATCACCTTGTCGCGTGGTTGGCTGGTGGCGGCGTGAAGGGCGGTGTGAGTTATGGGAACTCCGATGAGATCGGCTACAAGTCCGTCGAGAACCGAGTCCACCTCAATGATTTGCACGCGACAATTCTGCATTTGCTTGGCATGGATCACGAACGCCTGACCTACAAATACAACGGCCGACGTTTCCGGCTGACGGATGTGGCTGGGAAGGTGATTCAGGATATTTTGGCGTGACGCCTTATTTCACTTCCGTCAGTCGTTTCACCAGAATCGTGGCGAAACTTCCTCGCGGCAGATCGAAGGACAACGTCAGCTTTTTGCGAGATTCGTGAAGCTCATCGTCAGCAACAGACCACGACAATTCTGCCGGGTGAATGATCACTCGCCGCATCCCTTTGGAAAAGAAACTGTCGCGAGGATATTTGACTCGCAGCTCTCGAAGTTCGATCTGTTCTTCCTGCAACACGGCATCCAGCAAATCTCCGGCCGAGCCCTCCGGTTGATCAATCCGAGCGCACGGCAATTGCAGTTCTACTTCGTCCAGCAATGTCGTCGCTTCGGCGGACAGTTGAAGAGGAAACACGCCGCGGCCGCTAATCAAATCAAACGAAGATACTGCGGTGGCATCACATTGAGCTTCGATAAATCGGGTCAGCCAGCGATTCCACAATGCCGACTGATACGCCGACAAATACAAGCCTCGCACATCGACGTTGATCTGTGCAATCGCGCCGCGAAAGTCGGGCTGACGGCCGGCTTTCACCGATTCCGACAAATGCGTCGCAATGCTGCGACGTGCCGAATTGTTCAAACGTTGCTGACACTCAGCCCACTGGCCCCAAAGCGATCGGAGTATTTGTTTCTGTTGTTTCTCTGAAGCCGAATCATTCACGTGCGAATCTGCGAGCACCAGCCACAATGCCCTTTCCCAGTCGCTCTTGCACCACGCTCGAGCGATCCAGTCCCCGGATTCTCCAAGTGAGCCGAAGCGTTGATCGTCAAAATAATTTGGCAGGCCTGTCTGCCGAACCTGAGCTAAAGCTGACTCGTATTGCTGTATTTCTGCATCTCGCATATCCCGCAGGACAAGTTGAAATCTGTTGGCATGAAAATCGGCAGGCGTGAACGGTGAATTGGTTTGGCCGAGATATTCCACATCGATTGAACTCTGACGCAATGCCTTTCGTGGACCATTGTGAATCGTCAGATGCTGAGTCGTAACGGCGTGGCGATCTTTCAGGCCTCCGAAGCTGACGCGTTTTCTCTGCACCTTCCAGCGTTCGACAATTGCGCTGATGGCTTCAGGTGTTCCGATCGATTTCTTAGTGAGTCGATACAGGGCAAATGGGCCACCATTGGCGCTAACGTTGGTCAGTTCATCAACCTGAAAGTCTTCAGGTAGTCGTCGAAGTTTCACGTGCAGGGAATCCGGAAGTAAGGTCACAAGGCAGATAGGATCGCTCGATCAACAAGCGTCCTAAAGTCGCCTTTCGCGGAGAGGTTGAGGAAAAATTGAATTTCCGGTTTCCGACCGGAGTCATTTTTGTCAAGCCGACCGACAATCGTCGATCCTGAGCGATCCTGTGAGTTCGTTTTTGGGGGCTCA
>JAYVNW010000177.1:0-2706 GCA_043758225.1 Candidatus Kuenenia sp.
CTTCATTCTCCGGCGTATGGCGTTCACGGTATCCCGAGCAGCGATGCACCTCGTGCGAATGCGTTCGATTTCTGTAATCTGCGACTTAAGATTCATAGACTCAGTGGCCATAGTGGCGTTCTCTTCGTGTTCATCGCAATTTAAGTTGGCTTGAACGATGATTTGTCGGATGTTCTTTTATCAGCGAATCTTACCGTGATTTGACCGTTGCGTTGCACTGGCCACAGGTGAAGAAATTGCCTCATTCAATGATAAACGTATTTTCACCGCCGTTCTCCGTCCGCATCCTCGAATTTCCGACATGCCGGAGTACGGCTGTGTTTCAGCAGTCATTTGCAGCATTCAGCGGTCAGGCATACATTGCCGAAGTGTTCGCACAACAGTTTTTATCGTTCAAGGATCAACTTATGGATCGTCGCACATTCCTCAAGACAACCGGGTCCGGGCTGACGGCAATGTCGATTAGTCATGGTGCCTATGCTGCGGCAGCTACGAAAACTCCGCGAGTTGGAATCATCGGACCGGGTTGGTATGGCAAGGTCGATCTGTTTCGACTGCTGCAGGTTGCCCCTGTGGAAGTCGTCGGCGTATGTGATGTTGATAAACACATGGCCGACAGCGCCGCTGCCATGGTGGCCCAACGACAGGCCTCCAAAAAGAAACCTCGCACATGGCAGGACTATCGCCGGATGCTCAACGATGAGCAGTTCGATATTATGCTCATTGACACACCCGATCACTGGCATGCATTACAGATGATCGACTGCGTCAACAGGGGAATGGACGTCTGGGTTCAAAAACCGGTCAGCGTCGATGTGATTGAGGGGCAATCGATGCTCACTGCGGCTCGCAGGAATAAGCGAGTCGTTCAGGTGGGCATGCAACGACGCAGCACGCCACATCTCATCGATGCGAAAAATCGCGTTGTCGATGCCGGGTTGCTCGGAGACATCGGGTTGGTGGAATGCTATTGCTATTATCACATGCGAGCCAACAAGAATCCTCCGGAGATCGCCGTTCCTGAATACTTTGATTACGATCTATGGGCTGGTCCGGCTCCGAAATTACCCTACACGGAGATGATTCATCCGCGCAGCTGGCGAGCGTTTACGGAATACGGCAACGGTATTCTCGGGGACATGTGCGTTCACATGTATGACATGGTTCGCTGGATGCTCAAGCTTGGCTGGCCGACCACCATTTCATCGTCTGGCGGAATTCTGGTGCAGACAAATTCGGCTGCAAACATCACCGACACTCAGATCGCCACGTTCCAGCATCCGGATTTTCCCGTCACATGGCAGCACCGTTCATGGGGCGACTCACCGGATAAGGAATATCCATGGGGCGCAACGATCTATGGCGAAAAGGGAACTCTTAAGTTGAGTGTCAACAAGTACGAATTTGTTCCTCGCAGCGGCGGCGAAAAGCTGACCGGATCGGCGTTGTTTGAATACGACAATTACCCCGAAGACGAAACTGAAAAAGATCTGGAACGGCATGTCGCATCAGCGGTACGCGGCCACATGCTGAACTTTCTCAGCTGCATCGAGTCACGCGAGAAACCTGTGGCCGACATTGAAGAAGGCCATATCTCGGCGGCCAGTTGCATCATGGCCAACATGGCGATGAAGTTGGGACGAACGTTAATATGGGACCCAGCGACGCACACAGTCGTTGGCGACGGAGAAGCCACATCAATGCTTCGCCGCAAGTATCGCGATCCATGGGTTCATCCGGAACCAGTCTAACGCACTGTCATCGGAAAGCGTGTATCCCAAATCCCGGCGCCAAGAGGATCTGATCATCCCACGACCAACTCACGAGCTCGGGATCCTTCAAAACTATGGTAATTGGCGTGGTATTTCATTCAGAATCTGATCGCTATTGGTTCCCCATGTTGTGTTGCATGATTTTGACCGCCTTCGCATGGATAACTTCCGGGGCATTGGCGGCTTCGTTGGCGGATGAGGCTCTGCAGGGCGGTTTTGCTGCGGGAGCTAAACTTACCGTGTTGCCAGACATGGCGAACGATGGAACACGGCACTTTCAGCCAAAGATGCTCGCGGTCCTGATTGGTTATTGCGCTGCAATCATGGGGGCATCCGTGGGCGGTGGTTGGCTGCCGTCGATCGTTCGACTCACACACACTCGAATGCAAACCATCATCAGTTTCGTGGGAGGATTGATGCTGGGAATCGCATTGTTCCATCTGCTGCCGCATTCTGTTCATGGCACAAATTCGATCAACGATTCATCGTGGTGGATGATGGCGGGAATACTCACAATGTTCCTGCTGATTCGCTGCTTTCATTTTCATCACCACGGCCCACTGGAGATTTCGACGGCTCAGGAAGATCCCTGTGCGGGACATGATCCTCACGACCATGATCATGACCACGATACTCCGCGCCTGCATCAGCATGACGGCCACAAGAGTGCGAGCATGCTGCCGGTGGTTGGTCAACCGTATTGTCATCACGCGCATCAGTTGAGCTGGATGGGAATCGCGGTTGGACTTTCGTTGCATACGCTGATTGACGGCATCGCACTGGCGGCCAGTGTTGAAGCGGCGGCCAAGTTTCCGTCACGGACTATGTTTTATGGGATCGGAACTTTTCTCGCGATCATTCTGCACAAGCCACTCGATGCTGTTTCGATTACGTCATTGATGGCGGGAAGCGGTTGGAAGAGTCGATCACGTTT
>JAYVNW010000178.1:0-4880 GCA_043758225.1 Candidatus Kuenenia sp.
AGGCACGTTCAACTGACCAAAGAACTGAAGGGTCGTCCTGCTCAGAGCACCCGTGACACTGGATGCAAAAATCGAATCGTACTCATCGGTCACCCCATCCCGATCGGGCAGCAGCATCGCGCCAATAAAGGGAGCGATGTGCCACGCCTGGTTCCTGACCCGAAATGGAAGTCCGTTGAATTGTCCCGTCGAGTCGCCACCGGTGGGTGTAATCAGGGCGGAGCCAGCAACGACACTGTAAGACGTGTCGATCAAAATGGCCTGCTTCCAGACGACGGGAATGTTGCCGAACTGATTTCCTCCGATGCCAAAGCCTGACGCATTGATGCCAGCATTTCCGGCGAATGGAATTCTGACTTCCAGCGAAGTGTTTTCCGCTTCACCAAATGTTTTTTCCAGGCCAAACAGGAAACCGTCAAAGTTCTGACGGCGAATCGTAGTGCCTCCACCCACGCCTGATGTTTGCGATCCAAATGCGTTGTTGTAGTGACGGTAGTCAAAGAAAAAACGGTTCTGCGGCACCGGCTTGTTGTTATCAGAAATACTGAATGCCGAATTACCGCCTGCGGTGATCAGGTCCGCCGAGAACTGATCGCCGGGCTTTCCATTCGCCTGATTGTCACCGCGAAGCTGGACTAACTGACCAGAGCTGCCAAATGCATTTCCATGGAACTGTGCCGGAGCGAGCAGCGATTGAAATGACTGGCGACCCCGGCGTGGTCCGGTGTTTGCCAATTGTAGGCCCCGCAGAAAATCCGGGGTGGCAGCATCATTTTCCGTGGCCCCCGGGCGTCGGGCTGGAGGATTATTGTTCTGAAGTTGCGGGAGGGCATTTTCATCAGACGCATTCGACCCCGGCGGCTGAGGTTCATAAGCCTGGATCTCGCCATACGGTCCAGTCAGGACCGCAGCCATGATCAGCAGGCTTTGAGATTTCAACATCAACTGTCGCATGGTTCGCCTCGCAGAGCCGTCATCAACTACGGCTCAGGATCCGGCAGGATCTGCCGTATCGCGATACCGGCACCGGAAAAATCCGCCACCTTGTATTTATCGGTTCATCTGTGCCAATCCCTTTAACCCGCATATTCCTCAATCGCCATTCGAGACGAACCCGACGGTGGTTCATTTCCCGGCCATCCGCGAGAATGAGGCATTGCCCTTCCATTGTTCCCTACTCCGAATGAAATGTCACCACGCCGTTCCAATCGTGGGGCGGTCGCCATTCGTTTTTTGACATGATGTCACGCAGCGGCAGGTTCGCTTCGTCGTCGGCAAGTTGTGTCCTGAAGAGTTCTTCGGACTCTGTCCATCGGCCTTCGATGAACTTATTCAGCGCGAGTTCGTGTACTCGCAATTGTTCTTCAGTAAGAGTTCTGACGACATCATTTGGATTTAACAGTTGACTGATCGTCATCACCGCGTTCATGCCTCGGGGTTGCAGCTTCGCAATCCGGCGACAAAGAAACTCACCATGGCTTGTATACGACGCGATCACTTCTGCAGTTGCGTGGTCCATCAGAATTGGGGTGCGAAATCGTTTCGTTACGCTCTGCAATCGCGATGCCTGATTGACAACAGCTCCGAAGACTCCGACCTTACTTTGTTCTGGTGGGCCGATCTGCCCTGCGATCCCTAAGCCATGTCCGATCCCTATGCCTATTGAGAGTCCGTACAGCGGATGCGTTGCGTCAGACCGGCCAGCAGCAAATTCTTTCTCGATGGCCAGTGCAGCGCGACACGCCAGAACTGGCCCGATGTCGGTGGTTTGCGGCCACCCCCAGAATGCAAGGGCCGCGTCACCCTGAAAATCCGCGATAACACCTTCCTGCTCCATAATGCAGCGGGCCATCGCACTCAATGCAGCACTAATCTTTGACAGGAGTCCGGGGAGATCCTGATTGGCTTCTTCCGTCTTTCTTGAAAACCCGCGCAGATCACAAAACAACACGGTGATGTTGCTTTCGCGTGGACGCAGCATGGCTTCCGCATTTCTGTTGGTGATCGTGCTGACGACCGCAGGAGGCAGAAAATGCGACATCCTCGTTTGTGTTTGCTGCAGTAGACGCACGGACCGCGTGGCACCAATGAACTGAGCCGCCAATTCCGTGAATCGCATCGGCTCCTGCAGTTTGTCGATTGTTGCATGTGCCAGAGCGTCAAACGTCCCACTCACGTAAAGACACCACCCGCGGGCAGACTCGTCCAGAAGTGGTGTACAGAACGCCCAGTCAAGGTTGCTGGCGTTCGTAAACACGGCATCTTTCTCGGACAAACCCCAAAGGTGCAGGATACTCTGCGCGCTGCTCATCGCCGTGATCATCAAACGACGACTTGGCCGAAACGGCCCGATACCTTCATCTCGACTATTCCATCGGGTGATCGTCGGTTTGACAGGTTGCCCGTCATCAGCGAGGGGCTCCGCATCATCAAAGACTACAACCGCAGCGACGCTGCAGTGTGGAATCGCCTCGAGAAGTAAGTCGACCATCGCGGCTGCAAAACTCGTGTCGTCCGTTGCGTCGCGCATCAGCTTCGGAATCGTCGTCAGTAGTTCTAGTGATTTTCCCTGCGTTTGTACAAACGGGACTTTGCGAAGTTCCGATGGTGCAAACGTATACTCCTCAAACCCGGCTGGCTCCGCATCACTGGCCGCAGGATCACTCGCTGCAATCAGCAGAAAAGTCGTGTCGCCAATTCGAAATTCTTCGCCCGCGCGCAACAGAATCGACGTTAATTCCTGATCCCTGTAAATCAATGAACGCTTGCTTGTTTCCAGCTTCCTGACCTGAACCGATCCGTGTTCCAATGTGACTTCGGCGTGAATTCGAGAGATTTTTGGGTCCCATGGGGCCGCGATTTCGCATCTGGAAGATCGGCCCAGGTTGCAAGTTTGAGACTCCGACAGGATCCTGATGGAACGTTGTGACGCCTCCTCTCCAATTGCATGAATCTCCAACATCCACTCACTGCCTTCAATGATGTCCCTCGGGATAGCGCGTCTTGAACGACTCGCCGTGAACCACTCACGCCACGATCCAGCACCAGGAGATCATGATACCAAGTTTGCCAGCGACAGTGGAGTATCGCACCCGTTGTTGTGATCCACACTTCACAGTCGGGCCCTTGGAATGTTGACGTGAAGGTTCTTCTTTAGAGAATTTTGTCCATCAGCTCAAAAATCACTGTTCTGGCTGGAGCGACTTTGCCGATCGTAACGATCAGGGTATGTCGTTTGCAGTGCAGAACAGGGACTGCTTCATGTTTTTTTGGCGACTTTTTGTGCCCCGGAGGAACGCGACTGACCGCGTTGAACGACCGCGACGACACATCGGGATCGAGCAACTGGAAGATCGCCTGTGCCTCGGCGGTTTCGGAACCATTCCCGCTCTGCAAAACCCAGGTGCTGACGATTTCCCGCCTCCGCCGAACGACAACCCCTCGCTGCATCGACATGTGGCCTATGAATCAGAGGGCACGCGGGCTCCGAATGCACTCATAATTCATTATGACTTTCGTGATCAGTCCGGATTTCGAAACCAGATCACGCCGGAGCAGCAACGCGTTGCCATGCTGGCTTTGAATCAATGGTCCGATGCGACGAATCACGAATTGACTTTCGTTCAGGACTCGGCATCATCCAGCGACAGCATCCTGAATATCGGAGTCGGAAATCTGCTGGCCCTGGATTATGAAAGCCGCAAAGGCGGGACATTAGGCGTCGGTGGCGGCACGGCGACCTCGCTTACGGGACAATCGGCAGTTCGCGGAACTGTCTGGCTGGACAATCTTGAAACGTGGGACAATCAAGTCGGTAACGGCAATCCTGCGGGAACGCACGATTTCTTTACTGCTGTCGCTCATGAAGTTGGACATTCGATAGGATACCAGGACGCGATCGGCGGGCCGGGAATCATGAATGGCCAATATCAGGGTGAACTTTCGGCCTCGGCGATCGGCCAGTCGGTGCAGCAATTCGGTATCCCAGGAACATTCGCGTCCTCGCAGGCGAAAACACTTTCTCCAGGAGCATCATCGATTGATGTGTCTCCGATGGTCGATCCACAACTCACAGCAGTCGAAGTGAAACAACTCCTGGATCGGGCGTCCGCTGCGACACCTAGTAACGACGCGATCATTGCGGTGGTGGATCGTGGTGGAAATATCCTCGGTGTAAGAACTGAATCCGGTGTAGTGGCACCCAACAACGAGGTCCTGAGCTTCATGATCGATGGAGCTGTCGCAAAAGCTCGGACTGCCGGGTTCTTCGCAAGCGGAGATCCTGCCGTTGGCACAGTGGGACCTTTAACTTCTCGCACGGTACGATTTATCAGCCAGTCGACGGTGACGCAGCGTGAAGTTGAAGCGAATCCAAATGCAGCCGACCCCACACTCCGAGGTCCGGGCTTTGTAGCTCCGATTGGACTGGGAGGACACTTTCCTCCGGACATTCTGTATACGCCTCCTGTCGATCTCTTTGCGATCGAACATACGAACCGTGACAGCCTCAATCATGCCGGGGTGAATGGAATTCGAGAAAACGGTGGCGGCGATGATATCACACTGGGGTCCAGATTTGACGCCATGTTTGCAGTCGGGAAGGACATCTCTGCACCGGAGTCGTATGGTTTAGCGTCGGGACTTGCACCGACTCAGCAATCACGCGGAATCGCGACATTGCCGGGCGGACTTCCTCTGTTTCGTAACACCGATATGGATCAAATTGGTGACACGCTGGTGGGCGGGATCGGAGTATTTTTTCCAGGTCCCGATGGGTATGCGACCTACGAGCAGGGGTTTGTTGCGGGGCAGCGGCAAACCTCAGCTGAGAGAACGAATGCACCTAAAGTGCTTGAGGCTGAATTTATAGCCCTCGCGGC
>JAYVNW010000179.1:0-8538 GCA_043758225.1 Candidatus Kuenenia sp.
CAAGCCGCTTCAGAATGTTGCTGCCACGACGCCGAATCGTCACGAATGACACATCTTTCTTTTGCGCGATGAGCGACAATTCTTCGTACGTTGTGAGCTTCGAATCGAAGTTCAGCCACTGTGGATACCGGCCCATCAGCTTTCGCAAGAATTCAATGAATCTCAGCACTTCTCCGGATTGCTGCGAACGTGTCAGATTTGCGTTTGAGTGGCAAAAAACCTTGCTTTTCTGCTCCATCGCAAAGAAGGTCAGCAGGCTCGGACCGGCTTTTCCACGCATCGGCTGGAAGTGATTTTCGAGATCCGTTTCGTCGCCACGATGTCCGATCGCATGAAAGTCGAGAGAGAATGAATCGGCATCCGGAAACAACAACAGCGACAACTTTTTCACCCAGCATTCCAGAAGCTGGACTTGGTTGTCGCGGATCATTTGATACGAATAGTGAGTGGCATAACTCTTCTTCGGAAGGATGTTGAGTCCCGCAAACAGACCGAGGGCTTCGTCGCAGTTGAAGTCATTGATATGACTCAGCCGTTCCTTGTCGAGCAGCTTGAGTGTCAACAGGCTGAGCAGCGCATTCACCGCCGGTATCATCTGCGTTCCGGGGTAGTCTGCCGAAGTCACGATCTGATCAAATCGCATCTGCGCAAGCAGCGGCAGAAAGAGAAAAATTCCGGCGTGCCGCGTGATAAGTCGTCGGCCTCGTTCCAGTGAGAGCGCTTGTACATCGGCAACAGGAATGTCTACATCATCGTCTGTTTGCGCAGTTCCAGAACCTCGAATGGCTGAAACAAAAAAGGGGGTGTTTCACCGGCTTCATAGTTTCGGGAAAACTCGCTGGCCCAGTTTCGAATTGTTCCATAGCTGACATCAAATCGTTGTGCTACATCCTGCATCGGCTCGTCTTCAACAAACACCGCGCGAAGGGCTTCATATCGTCGGTGTGTGGGCTGCTCGGGTGTCGAAAAATAGTGCGAAAAGTTGTTGCCATTCATGGCTCCCTCCCTGTGAAATTGTCATGAGCAAATTTCCTCCGGAAGCCAATATTCTGCACACTAAATCGCACCTTCCCCAAAGACAAAAGCACGTAAAACACAGCAGAAACCTGTCAA
This sequence comes from Candidatus Kuenenia sp., assembly GCA_043758225.1. Lineage (GTDB taxonomy): Bacteria > Planctomycetota > Planctomycetia > Planctomycetales > Planctomycetaceae > SXXK01. The sequence continues at coordinate 1,114 of JAYVNW010000179.1, forward strand.
ACTCCCCGATCGACTCGCTACGGCAACTGGATTTCACTTTTCAAAGACAGCCAGTTTTAAAAATCTGCTCATGAAAATTTTGACACAGAATATGCGAATTTGCAGGGGTTTTCACTCCTTTTGACCTCAATTTGCCATCAGCAAAAAGCTTGTGGAAATCGGCGTTGATTGCTATCGGCATCGTGATCCTGATCGATGAGTTGCTCAATCAGAGTGTGTCGTTCCTTCATGCGCTGCAAACGGAGAGCAGGAACGATGCAGACGAATTCCACATTGTTGGCGAGGACTTGATCATCGACCTGATGTTTGGACTCGTTGAAGACGTCGATGTTCGACTGTAGAAAGCAATATCAAGACTAGATTTCGGTTCGCATTCAACTCAATGAACTCGAAGAGTTTTCATCGGGGTCTGATTCAACAAACGAACTCTGAAGTCAATCCCGTGGCACCCTTTTCAGGAGCACGTTTGGACAACATACCTTCCCGCTGTGGATTACTAATTCGATGCTCCGCGAGTGGCGAATGTCATCCAGTGGATTTGCTGACAACAGTACAATGTCCGCCTGTTTTCCTTCTGAGATGGAGCCCAGGCGTTCCTTCTCTCCGAGCACAGTGGCGTTCGTCAGCGTGGCGGCGCGAAGTACGCTGGCGGCGGGCAATCCTGATTGCACAAGCATTTCCAATTCCTGATGCAGGGAGAAGCCCGGTGGCACCTGCGGTTCCGGCGAGTCAGTTCCGACCAACAGCGGCACTCCGGCGCGATAGAGCTTGCCTGTTAGTTCCTGGTACTTTGCGAACTCCCGCCGTCGATCTTCCAGCGGCCCGCCCTGAGGACAGCCAGTTCGTGTCAGGTAAATCGGCCAGAAGTCCCGCAGCCGACCAGGGACGAGAGCGTTGTCCTGATGATCACGGACTTCCGGCACGTCCGGCAGCAGAATCATGTTCCGAAAGACAGCCAGTGTCGGATCCACGAAGACCTGGCGTTCTGCCAGCTCGGCCACGAGCGATTCACAAAGCGGGTTGCTAAGATCCAGTCGACCACGATGACCCGGCTCCTTTGAGCTTTCCGGAGGGATGACATAATTGAATACCGACCAGATGTGCTCAAGGCCGTCAACGCCGTCAGCAACTGCGTCCTGAGCTGAGTAGTTGCCGAGGTGAGCCGTCACAAACAAACCGCGACGATCACTCTCTTCGATAATGGCTCGACCGACCAGGCGCGAGGTGCCTGCATAAATCTTGACGGTCGTGACGTTCCACTTCTCAAGGTCATCGAACAACGCTGGTATCTTGGTCGGATCGGTGATCGCGCGACCAACATCGAGGTGGATCGCCGGTTCAGAGTCGAGCAGCGGACTGCACGTAAAGACTCGGGGACTCCACTCAGGATGTTCAGCTGCGAATCTTGCCACCAGCGCCGCAGCCACCAGTTCATCTCCGGTACTCCGAATCGATGTGACTCCCGCCGCAAGATACATCGGCAGGACTTCATCACCGGTCATGTGAGCGAAATCGAGGACATGAACGACATGCACATGAGCGTCGATCAGGCCCGGCATTGCAAATTTTCCGCGACCGTCGATCATCAAGGCCTCAGATGGCACTTCAGCGATGTCATCTGCCCCGGTCACTCGAACGATCTTGTCGCCGCGAATGACGATCGTCTTGTCCGACAGCATCATGCCGGATTCAGGATCAAACAGACTGCAGCGTTCGATCACCACGGATGGTTCGGTCGGAAGCACTGGCGAGCCGAACAACAGACACAACACAATCGCTACGAGAACAGCGCGGTCAGGGAGACAACGTCGCAACGCAAATGAGATGACATTCTGGCAAAACACGGATCGTATCGTCGCCTCGCGTGAAACCTGGATGAGATTCGGGAGAAGCATGATGGCATTCCTCGAAATTGTGGTGTCAACAGCTCGAATGGTACAGCTTTTTGTCCGCTCACAAGTGTTGTCGGTCTACTCTGCCGGACTCTGCATTCTCACCGATCCAACGAGGCAGGATTTGCCTGCATTTGGAATTACGGCAACTTGGCGTTGGCCGAGCGAATCACGACGAGTTTGTGATTTTCAACGTCGTATTGATATTCGAGTCCAGCCGGCATCACGGGCAATCGCATGTTATTTTCTTTAATGATGCGAGTCATAAATTCGTCATAGGAATTGGGATATCGACCTTCCGTTGCGTAGAACAGATTTACCGCGTGGTCAATCCCCAAGGCAGCCACTTGCTGTACAAGCGGGCCGTATGCTTCCAATGGACCAGTGATCGGATTCGTAATTTTCACATCCGGCTTAACCACTTCCTCGCCGGCTTTTGGATCGAACTCGCCAATCTTGTCAGTCGTCTTCTTCAGAGGGGACGTGGCTGGTGCTGGCTGAGACTCCATGCAACCTGCCAACAGAACTATGGCAATACCGAATTTAGAATGTTGAGACATTGCAATTGTCCTGTTCAATAATCCGGATAATCACAACCACGCTAAGTTGCACCGAGTGGACTTTGCTGGATATTCAAGTCTGTGCATTGATACATAATGCCCGACTTCCAGACGGATGCAAGCCACGCCATCCGTAGGACAGGCTTCCAGCCTGCCAAGACATCAAGGTCCCCTCGGGTGCAGTGCCGAATGGCGTCGACATAGCGAGAGAATTTCAAATTTTCGGTTTATAATCGTTTAACGGCTAGCCGTTAAACGAAAAACTTCTGCCTCGATGCTTATCCCGCAACACCGTCATTGTATCGACAGGCTGGAAGCCTGTCCTACGTTTTATTCGCCGCTGAATCTTATCACAAGGTATTGAAAATGCGATCACCGGCATCGCCTAGACCAGGGACAATGTATTTACGATCATTCAAACATCGATCGATCGCACATGTGAAGAGAGCGACGTCACTGAATTCCTGCTGGACCTTCGCAATTCCTTCAGGCGCGGAAATAATTGACAACATCAAAATCTGCGGTACGCCCCATTGTTTGAGAGCCTTAATCGCCATGCACGCAGAACCACCAGTGGCCAACATAGGGTCCAGCACAAATGCGATGTCCGGCGGATTGCTGGTCGGCAATTTATCATAGTAGTGAACGGGCTGAGCAGTCTCTTCGTCGCGATACAAACCCAGATGCCAGACTTCCAGTTGAGGAATCAAATCTTCCAACGGCTCAACCATCCCCAGTCCCGCGCGCAGAATCGGGACGGCCGCGAATCGCCCGGCAAGTTCATGACATGTCGTGGTTTCATTCGGCGTTTCGACCATCACGGGCTTGAGCGTTACTGACCTTGTCGCTTCGGCGGCGAGCAACATTGAGAGTATGCGAACGTGCTGTCGAAATTCCGATGGGAGCGTTTGTTTCGCTCGAAGCCGACTGAGATGATGTTGCACGAGCGAATGTCGAAGTTCGTTGATGTTTTTAAAATCACTCGCCATTAATAAAATGTCCTGAAAAAGCTGGCAGAAGCCACGCAAATCGCCGCGCAACCTTGAGATTTCTGCCCGCGTAACTGAATACAGCATTGCGACAGGTTTGAAAGACTGACACCATGCGTGCCCGTCTGAAATTGATTCCTTTGTTCAAACCTGTTGTGTGATCCGCATGTCCGCTGCCTTCCAACAATGTATTCATCCTGACTGCGCGGCCACGTATGACGTCGGCCAGATTCTAACAGCCTGCCCGAATTGCGGCAGTCTACTGGACATCAATTACGACTGGAACAAAATCCCCGTTCCGAAGTCGCTGTCCGAATTTGAACGCCGCTGGACCACGCGATTGAATCCTATCGACTTCAGCGGTGTCTGGCGATTTCGTGAACTGTTGCCATTCGCAACTGAAGAACAAATTGTCACGATCGGCGAGGGGCAAACAATTCTGCAGAAGAATGATCGTCTTGGCACGACGCTGAATCTGAATACTGGCTGCCTCTATTTGCAATACGAAGGATTGAATCCTTCGGGCAGTTTTAAAGACAATGGCATGACAGCCGCATCAACGCACGCCCGAATGGTCGGCGCGAAGTTGACGGCCTGCGCATCGACGGGAAACACAAGTGCGTCGTTGGCCATTTATGCAGGTGTCACAGGTCACTTTCAGTGCATCGTGTTTGTCGGTAGTGGTAAGATCGCGTTTGGCAAACTATCGCAGGCACTCGACTACGGTGCCAAGACAATCCAGATTCGCGGCGACTTTGACGATGCACTGGCTCGCGTGCGCGATATCTGCGCGAAGTATCCAATTTATCTTTGCAACAGCGTGAATCCGTTTCGACTGGAAGGCCAAAAGTCGATCATGTTTCGCGTCCTGGAAGGTCTTGGCTGGCAGGCTCCAGACTGGATTGTTGTGCCAGGCGGCAATCTTGGCAACAGCAGCGCGTTTGGTAAGGCGTTCAAGGAACTCAAGCAACTGGGGCTCATCGATCGCGTGCCGCGGCTTGCAATCATCAACGCTGCCGGTGCTGGAACGCTGGAAGAATTCGTCAACGACGGCGGCCTGAAATGGAATGGTGGTCGTCCGAACGCAGAACAGATCGATGCTCGTTATACGAAAATGGATGAACAAAATGAGCGTGCCTCAACGCTCGCGAGTGCAATCGAAATCAATCGTCCAGTAAATCTTGATAAAGCATTGCGAGCATTGAATTTCTGCAACGGAGTCGTACGAACCGTTTCCGATCAGGAAATCATTGACAGCCGAGCTCGAATTGCGGCCACCGGCTTCGGCTGCGAACCAGCCAGCGGTGCGACAATTGCCGGTGTACAGAAGTTGCGAGCTGAAGGCGTAATCGCGGCGTCAGATCGAGTCGTCTGTATTCTCACTGGCCATGAGTTGAAAGACTCAGACTTGACTATCGCCTATCATTCCAACGATCCGCAGCTGATCGCCAGGAAGCTGACACCTGCGGGCGTGACATCAACGCCATACGCAAATCCGCCAGTGGTCGTCGATAACGATGAAGGCGCCATTTTGTCTGCGTTGGGAATTGCTTCGTAAACTAATATGGCTGCTGAAGCAGATTCAATTCATACTGAAAACCGCCCGACAGAATCGGAAAACGGCACCAGGTTTTGGGATCGAGATTCTTATCGTCAACGTGAAACGACGGTGCGTAGCGTTCTCGTTTCCATTGATTCCGTGACCATAACGTAAAAAAGCGACGAACCCACAGCGTCAGTTGGCCGGCGTTGCATTCAGAATGTTCACGCTTCAATGTCTCCATGATTTCTGCGGGACTCAGTTTATCCCGAATCGCCAGACGTTCAATATGATCCAACAGAGGGTAGGGCATCAAGTCGCCTTCGTCAGTCTGCTCGTATTCGCTCGGACGCAGTTCGGCGGTTGGCTGCTGTGCGTTCACAAATCGGAGCGACGCAATCGGCTTCACTCCAGCGGAACCCTGCGTTTCAAAACCTCTGAGCCATTCGCGCAGGAATGCTTTGTCAATGCCGGCGATTGGACTGAGGCCCCCGGAAGTGTCGCCGTCCATCGTGGCATACCCTACGGCGGCTTCAGATCGGTTACTTGTGGAAAGCAGAAGTGCGTTGCGAATGTTGGTCAGCATCCACACAGACGGTGAACGCGTTCGAGCCTGGATATTCTGCAGAGCGATGTCGTCCTGCTGCCATGTGAGTTTGCGGCCAATCGTTTGTTCAATTGCCGTGGTATATCGTTCGACAATTTCATCGACGCTGATTTCAAAGTAGTTGCCGCCAACTCCGCGCGTCACTTTTTCTGCGGCATTGCGAGTCACCTCCGAACTGTTGCGCGTTCCCTGATAGATCCCGGCGAACAGAACGTGCATCAACTCGTCAGCGGAAGAAGCATCAGAAAGATTTGGGATGTCGCCCAGCCGCGTCTTGAATTCCGGGAGCCCCAGATCGTGAATTCCGCGTTCCACCATACTGCGGATCAGCGACGCGCAAGCGGAAGAATCAGCGCCGCCGCTCATGCTGACAACGAAACCCCATGAACGACTTTTCCGCAGATAATCGAACAAAGCCAGTGCGATCGCCTGAGTGAATTCATTGATTTTAGAATCCGTCTGCAGCTCACGCGGAGATTCAAGTTGACTCGCCACCGGCACAAATCGTCCGGGAATCCGTATAATGCGATCGAAGATATCCTCAGCGACATGTGCAGGCATGGAATGAATGCCAGCACGCCGCGTGCGCGTAAGTTCGACATCAACGTCCGCCGCTACGACATCAATTTCATCAAACCGAAACCGTGGACCGGCTGCGATCATGTCACCACCTGAAGCAATCAAAGCGCCGCCATCATAGATCGCTCGACCGGCTTCGTTGCCGATCAGGTTTGCGTAGACATAGCTAACACCAAATGCACGCGATCCTTCCAGCACAAAGCGTTTTCTAACTTCATGTTTTCCGAACGCAAAATGACTTGCGCTGGGGTTGAGAATAATATCCACACCGCATTCAGCCATGCGGTTTCCAGGTCGCCCTGCAACCCACGCATCTTCACAAATTTCGAAACCGATGCGGACTCCATCACAATCAAAGATCAGATCTCCGATAGGCCATGAGTACCCGTCTGCATGAAATTCACTGACAGTCTCCGCCGGCCATGCACGAAACCAGCGCGGTTCATAATGCAATCCATCTCCTGCCAGGTGCTGCTTGGCGACGAATCCTGCGATACGGCCATGAGCGAGGACGCAGGCGGTATTGTAAACTCCGTTTGTAACGAACAGCGGCAACCCGACAGACACAATCATGCCTTCGGTTTCTGGAACGATCTTCTGCAGCATCGCCCACGATGTCCGCCAGACATGCGGTGCCAGGAACATGTCTTCGCAGCCATACCCTGTGATGCACAGTTCAGGCAGACACAGGACATGCACATCCTTTTGTCGGGCGAGCTGGATCGCTTTCAGAATGCGGTTTGTGTTGCCTTCCCAATCGAGCGGCGTTTGATTCAAAGTCGCCGCACCAAGTCGAAGCCGTTTCATGTTACGAAACTACTTCTTGCCTTTGGCTGCTGGTGCTGCTGTAGCGGCGGCCGCAGTTTCTTCGGCGGTCTTCTTCTTTTTCTTACCGCCGACAGCTTTCTGAACGCGGACCTTTGGAAGTCCAAATGGGCTTCGACCAGCTGTGAATCGGTCTTCTTCGATCAAGCGAGCAATGCGCTCATCACGGCTCAGAACGTTGCGAGAACCGGAAAGGCCAAGTCGAGTTTTCAGGGTCTTATCAATGGACACGTCAACACTCCAATCACACACTGCTTGCTTAAACTGCCGGATTCGCTGACAATTCCATGCCCCGCGAATCACAAAAGATTCCGGCCAAGCCATTCTTACCCGGAAATTCAAGTTGCGAAGTGTATCGTCTTCCAAACGTCTTCTCAACCACGCATTCTCTAGTTTTCCCAGCGAATCAGGTCCTGGAATGGCAAAAAACTGC
>JAYVNW010000180.1:0-2728 GCA_043758225.1 Candidatus Kuenenia sp.
GAAATGTCGCCTGAAACATGTGCTCTAAAAAGTGAATGCTTAACCACACAATTTTTTTGGCTGATCTGCTGGGGGGCATTCGACCTGCCTTCGTCGGCTGGCATCCATTGGGGCTCGCCACGCCGGGGGCCCCCGATGGATGACAGCTGATGAAGGCAACTGGCACCAGAATTCCGCATCAAAAACTGGCTGCCGTATCCCAGCAAAATACCGGAGGAGCTGGCTCACCGAGCGATCAGGCGGGACAACTCTCTTCCAACCTGCCTTTGTTGACGGCTTTCCGGCGGGGCTCTGAGCGTTATTTCGTTCAGCCACAAAAGACTCGGCTATTCAACGAGTGTCTCAACCGCACGCTTACAGGAGTCCGGCGACAAATGCTGGTATCGCTGTCGCATTTCTTCAGTTTGGTGGCCCATGTGCTTGTCGATGATACGTTGATCCACTTGCTTTGTCGCAAGGTTGGATGCATAGGAGTGTCGGAACACGTGGAAACCGCGGATGACGGACCACCTGGAATTCCGTAGAGTTTTGGTAAACTGAATTCGTGCCTGATCGGCTGTCAGCGGCTTGTCAACGGGGTTCTCCGGGTCTTCAAAACTCTGGCAGAATGCATACTGCCCACCGGGATGCTTTGCGAACCATTCCTTCATGACAGAAATACAACGGGAGGGGAGTTCGACGCGGCGATAGGTTGTCGACCGCGAGCGGCTTCGTTTGCGTTCCCTGATAAGAACTGTGCCATTTGTAAGGTCGAAGTCATCAATCATAGCCCGCATCATTTCGCTGCGACGTACGCCGGTATAGGCGACGAAGACAAACATGGGATACAAAAAAGGATACCGATCTCGACATTTCACGAGTTCCAGTACTTCCTGAACTTCAGCGATATTGAGATACAGAGAATCCCAGAGCTGCTTGATCCTTGCTGGTTCAAGTGCTCCCCGGGCAATGATCGATTCGATTTCCGCTCTGTTCATAAATGGTGGCTTCTCGTCCCGCTTTCCGAACACCAGATTTGAAAGAGTTGGAACCTGTTTCACCAGTTCCTGCTTAATCGCCCAATTGAGAATACACTTGAGTGTGTCCATGTGACGTTTGATGGTGTCCGGACTGATGAACTTCGTGCCGACCTTGCGACGCGATTCCAAATTAATGAATTGTTGAATGTCATTCGTAGTCAGCAAGTCGACAGGCTTGCTCATGGGCAGGCGGGCACGGAAGTGCTTGATATGGGTCGCCTCCGTCTTGAGCGTGGTCTTCTCTTTGGCCTGTTCTGGCAAGGATTTCAGATAGGAGTCGATCAATTGGCCCAGCGTGAGAGCTTTCTCCACCTTTTGCGGCCGTAGTTTGGTCTTGCCGGCCGAGAGCAGGAAAGTCGCAGGATCGGCGTCTGCGGGGAGTTCCAGGACACCGCGTTGAAGCAACGAGAGCGTTTCTTCCACCCGGGCGAGCGCGGCTGTCGCCTCTCTGAGGTTTGCGGTCTTGAGCGAGCGTTTGAACGCCTGACCGGCGAAACGGAAGCGGATGTGATACTGGTCGGACACAGAATCTAAAGCGACACTTGCCATGGCAAAAATCCTCGATTAACAGCCAGTGAAGGAACTGAAATCGTAGGATGCGTGTCTTGGACAGCCCAGCGGTGCAAACTCAATGCAACCGCAATGCTGTGTCAGTTTTGTGTCAGTTTCTGTTGAACCAACAAAAAAGGACTCCGCCAAAATTGACGTAAGTCCTTACGGTGAACCAGTGGACGATATTGGGCTCGAACCAACGACCTCCACGATGTCAACGTGGCGCTCTAACCAACTGAGCTAATCGTCCGATATTGTCAAATTTATCAGTAAAACTGTAGGAAATCAAACGGTGCAGTTGCGAAATTCCACACGGAATTGTTATCTCGACTGAAAACTCATTTTTGAACATGGAATTCCATACCGCAGTGAATTGGACGGTGAGACTGCAAATCACGCCGTGAACCGTGCCCGAATCAGATTTGCGCACACCGATTCCTCAGCTGACAGGAAGCGAGTGTTCCATCAACGATTGAAGATTTCACAGATTGCCTGACTGTAACAGGCGATTTTTCTGACCAAACGCGACAATTCAGAAAATTCGCAAGTGCCGACGTTGTCGGATTTGCGGGAAGAGATCGCTCCAGAGTTCCTTTGTGTCACTGACTTTTTTATTGTAAACACCAGGAAAACTGCGATAAACTAAACGATCCCTGCGAGGATTTTGCGTTTTCATCACAATGCGGCGGTCACCTTCCGGCTGTTCGGAAGTCGAATCCACTTGTGTCGCAGCGGTCAGGAGTTCTCACATGTATTTGCGCCCGGCAGTTCTCAGTCGATCGTTTCTAATCGTTGCTACTGTTGTTAGTTCCATAGCTTTGAGTCCTGTCTGTGAGGCTGGAACCAAAAATGCTGATGCTCGGAAGCCAGTGATCACGAAGCCAAAATTTGACCCAACTGCTGAAAAAATTGAGTTCTTCAAGGGCATGAAAGAAGGACAGTTGGAAACAAAATTCATTCCGAAAGACGCCAATGGTGGGTTCCTGCTGGTAACGAATTCAACAGAAGAACCTGTCACTGTCGAATTGCCTGAAGCTTTTGTTGCAGTTCAAGTCCTGAAACAATTGGGAGGCATGGGCGGTGGTGGCATGGGCGGTGGTGGCATGGGCGGTGGTGGCATGGGCGGTGGTGGAATGGGCGGCGGAGGAATGGGCGGT
>JAYVNW010000181.1:0-1829 GCA_043758225.1 Candidatus Kuenenia sp.
AATTCGATCCGGTCGAATGCCGTGGGCGATCAGATTTGCCATTCGATACGTGATCACGCGGGTTTTGCCGGTCCCCGCGCCGGCGAGAACCAGCAGCGGACCAGACAAGACAGATGCCGCTTCACGTTGGGGTGGATTGAGTCCTGAAAGATTAACCATGGTTGAGTATTGAATACGAACGCGGTCCGAGGAAGGCCGCAGTTGACTGCATTATGCCCCACATTCGTTACGCGGGGAGGGGAGGCTCATAGACAGTATACTCGAACGCAAATCAGTTCGCTTCAGACAATCTGTCGATAGATCGGAGTTCTTCCATGTCGCAGGCGCGCTACGCGAGGCGAGCGGTGGAGTTGGTAACGCAGCACCTGTCGGCAGCCATCGGAAAAGCCTGATGCGTCCACCGTTTGGCGATGTGAGTTACAGAGAAATCTATCGTTGCCGGCTGCATATTTTGCCGCGACGCTGATCAATGACGCCCGCGCTTCGCAGCGTTGCGGAAGCTAGGCGAAATGGTCGGAGCGGCAGCGATGCAGGCGGCCCGCATTCGTTCCACTTCTGCAGAATCTGCATTTGACAAACTGATCAGGTACGCGTGAATCGCTCATTGCGATCCTTTCTGCCGACCTTGCGCCGTTTGTCCGGTTGAAAATGCCGAACGCGAAACATTTCAAACGGAAACGCGAAATTCATAGTTCCATCCGTATGGACAGCACAAACCGGCCTGCGATATCAAACGCCCCGCCACGCCAAACCGGCACAGGAATCGATGGAAACCTGAATCGATTTGCAGTGGACCACAATGGAGCTCTGAGTCACGGACGACTCAAAGTTTGAAAAAATAATGTCAGTAGTGCAAAGTGTTTTCACGATCGTTTCCCTGTCTGTATGAAGTAACCCAGTATGAAGTAACCCAGTCTGAATCGCAGGTTCAGAGACTGTGATACATAAACAGATGGCGACGCGAGGTCTGGCGATGAACCAGCGGGCTCCGGCATTCTTTGCCGGAGAGGTTTGTTCAAAGACACGTGCGAATGCAACACTGCAAAGTTACAGAAATAAACAAACACACCGAACAACGCTGCGGAGTGCAGTTCGCAGGTCATCAGAGGACGACGGCATCGAATCAGGTGAACAAACGGTTGATGAGATGAATCCGTTTCGTGGATTCTTCGAGTCAACCCGGAAAGTTCGTTCTGAACACACATGTTGTAGCGATTCTAGTGATCTTCGATGCCAGCCGGACCGATATTCAACGATACGTGTTGATGTCGAGTTTCGGGCACTTGCTGTTCGTCACGGAGGATTGAATGGCTACGAAGGTCACTGAAGACGTTTCTGATGTTTGGGTTGAGTACAAGAAGGACCAAAGCAATCAGGAGCTGCGGAATCGCTTGATGGAGCGATATCTGTCATTGGTCAGATATAACGCCGAACGTGTTTGGGCGAAACTGCCCGAAGGCGTCGATCTCAATGACTTGATGTCCGCCGGTGTCTTCGGCTTGATGGATGCCATCGAAGCCTTTGACATGGATCGCGGTGTCAAATTTGAAACATACTGCGTGCCTCGCATTCGCGGTGCGATGCTGGATGAACTTCGCACGATGGACTGGGTTCCACGTCTGGTTCGCAGCAAGGCCAGCAAAGTCGAAGCCGCTCGCAAAGTGGTCGAAGCTCGAGTCGGTCGGCCTCCTATGGAAGCGGAGATTGCTGAACAGATGGGTTTGCCGATTCAGGAATTCGAGCGGATGAAATCCGATGCAAGCGCAGTGAATCTGGTGAGTCTGGAAAAGAAATGGTACGAGACTGACAGCTACAAGGATGTTCGCGAA
>JAYVNW010000182.1:0-2904 GCA_043758225.1 Candidatus Kuenenia sp.
ACTGACGTATGTGTTCAACTGGCCGAGGTTCTCGTGGCTGAGCTATCAAGGGCGGGCGGTTGGCTCGGTGAGCTGATCGAGGATCAGACGGTGATGCCCCCGGAAACACCATTGTTTCTCCTGCAAAAAATGTTCGTTAAAACAACTGTGTTTCGGATTGAAGTTGCATGCCGCCCTTCATGCGGTTTTTTCGACTGATCTGTCACGATCAACGCGACTGTGGCAACCCACCCCAGTCGCTGCGTATTTGGTCAGCTCGTGTGCGAATGTCAGCCATTTCCTGCGGCTTCTCTCGCATCTTCGCCACGTTGCTGATCGGGAACTTCATTCGCTGATTGTCTTTCAGAAGATCAAAATGCCGGTCCATAAATTCCCAGTAGAGGGTTGTGAATGGGCAAGCGTCGTCGCCAGTTCGCTTCTTGTAATCAAAGCGACAGCCTGAGCAGAAGTTGCTCATCTTGTTAATGTAATTTCCGCTGGAACAGTACGGCTTTGTCCCGACGATACCGCCGTCACCGTATTGGCTCATGCCGAGCGTATTCGGAAGCGACACCCAATCGATCGCATCCAGATACATCGCCATGTGCCACTCGTGGAACAGACGCGGGTGGGCACCCCACAACTGTGCGAAATTTCCGAGCACCATCAAACGTTGAATGTGGTGCGAATAACCATGATTGATTACATGCTGCATTGACTGTCTGACACAGTTCATCTCTGTTTCACCGTCCCAGAAGAATGATGGCAGCTCCAGTTGATGATCGAAATGATTCAGTTCGATGTATTCAGGCATTTTCAGCCAATAAACGCCGCGAATAAATTCTCGCCAGCCCAGAATCTGCCGCACAAAACCCTCGACACTGTTGAGAGGAGCCTTGCCTCTTCGGTAGGCCTCGACGGCAGCGTCCACGCATTCGCGAGGATTCAACAGTTTCATATTGAGCGGAGCAGACAATCGCGAGTGATACAGAAACGCTTCATCAGTCCACATTGCGTCTTCCCACAACCCGAAGTGCGGAAGAATGTTGTCGATAAAGTTCTTCAAAAAAGTGTTCGCCTGCTGCCGCGTCACCGGCAGTTGGAAATGGTCAAGACTGCCCGGATGATCTGGAAATCGAACTTCCACCAGCTGGATAACTTCCTGCGTGGTCGCATCGGGCCGAAACGTCTTGGGTTGCGGAAGTTCGTCCGGTCCGGATTTGCCGAAACTTTTACGGTTGTCATGGTCGAAATTCCACTGACCGCCTTCCGGCTGGTTGTTGTCCATCAGGACATCGTGCTTCTTTCGCATGTCGCGGTAGAAAAACTCCAGCAGCAGGCTCTTGCGGCCGTCAGCGTACTTCTCAAACTCCTCGATCGAACAGTAGAAGTGGCGATCGGGGCGAACGACCAGCCCGACGCCGAGTTCATCTGCGACAGTCTGAAGCTGCTGTCGCACACGCCAGTCGCCAGGTTCAACCACGACCAGTCGTTCGGGCTTCAGGCGCTTGACGTCAAGCCGCAAAATATCACCAAATGACTTCCCGCGATCTTTCGACGGTTGTCGCTGAAATTCATGATACTCGACCGTGCGTTTCGACTTTGTCAGTTCGTCCCGGAAATGCCGCATCGCAGACAGAAACATCGCGATGCGCAATTTGTGGCACCAGACGTGAGTCGTCTCTTCCTCGGCTTCTGCCATCCAGACGACATCGTGCTCGGAATCGAAGCCGTCGAATGCAGCCGACTCATGGTCAAGCTGATCGCCCAGAACCAAAATCATATCACGCATCGTTGGGTTTCGATCTGTTTTGTTCCCGGCAGGAAACAAGAGGGGTTGTACGTGGGGTTGTGGGTGCCATCGATCCTGAGCTTCGGGACACTTGTGCTGGGGAGTTCTCCAAATGGCAAGTAGCGATGTTCTCATTTTCGCCGTAGGTTGTGGAGTGTTTGCTGTGGCGCTGACACCGACATTCAACTCTTTGATTGTCAGTGATACAGCGGACGAATGAGCACGAGGATTTCAACTTCCTGTGCACGCGACTTCACACAACCAACCACGTGATCAAATGTCGCGTACCTGTAGTTCCCTCCTTTTAATCACAATCCCGTTGAAATTGCCATAAATCACAGCCTCCCGTTATGGTACGTGCAATGGTATGCAAACTACAGCCCGAACAGCAAGGAGGCTGTGATATGACTCAGGACAAGTTTTGTACGTTACCGGCAGACGCTGCGGGGCATGTTTTTGATCGACTGGCTGGGCTACAGAAAATTATCTCAAATCAAGCTGTGCAACAAGCTCTCAGTGACACGGGGCGTGTTCAGGGGTGCGCGACAGGGTTCTTTTGTGGCGTGCGGATCGCAAAAATGTCAAGATTAGTAATCGTCAAATAACGGTGATTCTGGGATGGGTGGGCTGGCGTGGCGATGGATTAGTGTCGTGGGAAATGTCTTTCGCTGTTGCGATGCCCAAAAGTTTTCCCCCGCCCCAGACCAAGGATGTCGCAATGGCACGAACTACAACCACACTGTGTCCTGAAATCGCCAGCAACCTGGCCGAAGTGGCCCGAGAGCTTCGAGAACACATTTATGGAGAACAGGCGTGCCCGGAATGGGGCTCTCAGTTTACTCAGATCGAAGACCAGGGGATGCAGGTCGGGCTGGAACTGGCTCGCGTGTACACGCAGCAGTCGGTCCAGCATCAAGCCAATGGTGAAATACCGCCGCAAACCTTCGATTGTGACGGCGAACAGGCGGTGATTATTGATAAAGATCGTCAACACGAAACCACCCTCGACACGCCTGCTGGCGAAGTCGAATGGAAACAACCGAAGACTCGACTGAAGAAATCCCGTCGAGATTTTTTTCCTCAGGCCCAGGCCGTGGGGGTTGATGTTGACGCAACGCTTTCGCCGTCGCTGC